>NZ_JAQGKL010000292.1 GCF_028290105.1 Methylobacterium sp. | reverse complement strand
CCGAGCGTCTTCGCATCGAAGGTCAGCGTCACCGTATAGATCGTCGCATCCACGGGGTCGGGCCCCACCGCCACCAAGACCGTACCCGGCTTGAACATCGCCCCGTCGGTCAGCGAACTCGCGACCCGGCGTCGAGCGAGGTCGCCGCGCTCCTGGTCGGTCACACCGGCGATGGAGGCCCGCGCCGCTTCGGACGCGATCTGTTTCAGGTTATGCGAGGCGCCGAGGTAAATCCCGAATGCGACAATGCCCGCAAACAGCATGAGCAGCACAGGGACCAGCAGAGCAAACTCGACGGCCGCGTTTCCATGTTGGAATACCAAGAACCGATGGAATCGCTCTGTATAAATCTGCACAATTTGCATGGTTGTATGCCCGCGATTGCACATCGAATGATGCTTCGGCGCGGACGATCACATCGATTCGATAACGGAATCTTTCTTCCGGAATGTATACATTTCGGAGTACTAGCAGATTTTATCGGGAATATTTGACTGAAAAAAAGGCCGCTCACGTAGTGTCGCGACGTACAACTTGGAATATAATCTTATCAAATGATATGAACTGCCTGTACTGACCCGGCCCGACGCGCGCATTCTGCGACATAATGACCTTGCACCGCGCGTTCGTTTTGCGTCGTCCCCCGAAGGTTCGATCGATCGCCGCGAAGTTCCGCGACGGGATGCCTGGCTGTCATGATGCTTCGAACGGGTAATCCTCGACCAAGCAGCCTGGAAAATCCAACAATGTGCGGCCGAATCTTTGGCTGCGAAATACCAAACGCCATAGAAACGAGAACGGCCCAGATCAGCGCTTTGCCGATCCGGGCCGCATTGTCTCCGATCGTCGCGAGACCACTCGATACTTCAGAGTTTCAGCGACCGAAGATCCCCTTCAGAAACTGGGCGGTGCGGTTGCGCTTCTTCTTGCGCTCGAGCTCGTTGGCATCCTTCACCCAGGCGACCTGGACTACGCGGCGCTCGCCCTCAAAGGGCTCGTGACCGTGCCAGGAATTGTCGGCGCGCAGGAAGGCGAACATCGTGCCCATGGTGGGCGGCACCTCGACGGCGAAGGGTTCGTAGTTCTTGCCGTCGTAGAGCACCCGCAGGCGACCCGCGGCCGGCGCGTCCCAAGCGTCGTTCATGTAGATCAGCATCGTCATCACCTTGGACGGGCCATCGGTGTGGATCGAGCCGTATTTGGGCTGGCTGCGCTTCATGATGGTGGTGAGGCGTGGGCAGGAGACGAGGTCGATCCCGAACTTCTCGCCCATGATGCGGGAGAACTCGTCGCTCTCGAGCTCGTCGATGAGTGCCTTGAAGCGGCCCTTCAGCGCCACCTCGTCCACGGTGAGGTAGCCGGGCTTGGCGATGGCGGGGAAATCCTTCCGGATCTCGTCGACGGCCTCGGGCTTGAGCACGTCGTTGCCGAGGAAGAAGCTGTAGGGGTCGCGCGAGACGGGGGCGGCGCGCACCGCATCGAGGTTGAGGATCGACAGTCCCGACGTTGCTTCGACGTTCATGGCTTCGACGTTCTACCTTTGGGCGGACCGGGCTTCGCGCCGACGGTCGCGCCGGGTGGAGCGCCTCACCGAAGCGCAATCCCGGTGGATAGAGCCCGCGATTGCGGCGAGCGGACGGCAACCCCTTTGCGCATCAGGCGGAAACTGCCATGCTTGGCCGTATCGAAACCGAGAAACAGCGCACAGCTCCGTGACGAGACGCTACGCACTCGCACTCTGCGCAGCCCTGTCGACGCCGGCCGGTGCCCAGAGCCCCCTCATCGCGACCCAGCGCCTGACTTGCGCCGATGCGATGGGATTGGTGAAGGCCAGGGGCTCGGTCCTGATCAGCCCTGGCGGCGGCCCGGCGGAGCGCTTCGTGCGGGACCGCAGCCAGTGCACCCTCAGCGAGATCGCCGAGCTGCGCTTCGTGCCGACCCGCGACAATCCGGAATGCCCGATCGGCTATCGCTGCCGCGAGCCGGAATTCGGCGACTGGGACTGGTAGCGGATCGCCGCAGGCGGGCGCCGTCCCCCGCCACGTTCTCGCCACGACCCACCTGCAATGCCGGTTCGATCCGGTCCCTCGGGGCCGCCGAACGAAACGATCCGAGACAAGGGAGACGCGCGTGGCCGCATTGAGGACGGGCCTCGGCCTGCAGGCCGCCGTCACGGCGCTCTTCGCGCTTGCCCTGCTGATCGTCCCAGGCGAGGCCGGGCCGCCACTCTACGTCTCGCTGGCGGGCCTCGCCATGGCGGGCATCCTGCTGGCCTCGGGCAAGCTCTCGGCCTACCTAAAGGTCTTCGTCTCGGTCTACGGCATCGGCTACCTGTTCCTCGCGGGCGCCAAGCAGCTCGCGGCCTCGGGCCTGCTGCCGCCGACGCTCGCCGCCCTGCTGCCCCCGAGCTTTGCCGCCACGGGCGCCGTGGTCTTCGCCGGCATTGTCCTGGCGATCTCGCATCTCGAGCCGATCCGCGCGATCACGCTCATCGCCGACCCGTACTTCGCCACCAGCGACAAGCCGACGCGGGAGATCGGCCCCTTCCGGCTGTTCGGCTCCACCGAGGGCAAGGTCGGCCAGCGCCTCGTGGCGCTCTCCATCTTCATCACCTTCGCGCAGGTCGCCCTGCAGCTGCGGCTGAACTTCTGGTTCCGCGACCTTTTCAACGCGCTGCAGGAATATAACGCCGACGCGTTCTGGTATCAGCTGGTCTGGGTGTTCGCGCCCCTCGCCACGGTCTGGGTCGTGGTCGGCATGTTCGACACCTTCGTCGACGCCACCCTTCACATCCGCTGGCGGACCTGGCTGACGCGCAGCTTCTACGGCCGCTGGCTGGACGCCGGCACCCATTACCGCGTGCCCTTCACCGACGAGCATGCCGACAACCCGGACCAGCGCATCCAGAGCGACGTGAACCTGTTCATCTCGCAGACCACGACGCTCTCCATCCGCCTGCTTTCCCAAGCCGCGACCCTCGTCTCCTTCATGGTGATTCTCTGGGGCCTGTCGCGCGACTTCGTGCTGCCCTTCACCGACACGGTGGTGCCGGGCTTCCTGGTCTGGCTGGTCGTCGGCTACGCGGTGATCGGCACCTGGCTTACCCACGTGATCGGACGCCCGCTGATCGGCCTCGACTTCCGGCAGGAGAAGGTGGAGGCGGATTTCCGCTTCTCGCTCGCCCGCACCCGCATCTACGGCGAGCAGATCGCGCTGCTGCGCGGCGAGCGCGCCGAGACGGTGCGCTTGGGAAGCCTGTTTCACGAGATCATCGACAACTACCTCGGCATCATCATCCGGCGGATCAAGCTCGGCAGCTTCACCCTGTCCTACAGCCAGATCAGCGTGGTGTTTCCCTACATCCTGGCCGCCCCCTCGTACTTCCTGAAGAAGATCACGCTGGGTCAGTTCCAGCAGACGGGCGACGCCTTCAGCAGCGTGCAATCCTCGCTGTCGTTCTTCATCAATTCCTACGTCACCATCGCGGCCTATCGGGCCAACACCAACCGCCTGTCCTCGTTCAAACGGGCGATGACCAAGGCGGAGGCGATCGGCGGCACCGGCGAGGGCCTGTTCCAGGGCAACGCAACGCAGGGCGACGTCACCGCCTCAAATCTCAGCCTCGGCCTGCCCGACGGGCGCACCATCGTGGCGGCCGATTCGCTCACCATCACCAAGGGCGGGGCGACCCTGCTCACGGGCCCCTCGGGCTCGGGCAAGTCGACGCTGTTTCGCGCCATCGCGGGGATCTGGCCCTTCGGCAAGGGCCGGATCGACCTGCCGCAGGGCCAATCCGCCCTGGTGCTGCCGCAGCGTCCCTACATCCCGCTCGGCACCCTGCGCGGCGCCGTGGTCTACCCGAACACCACCGACATGTTCCCGGACGCGGCCATTCGCGACGCGCTGGTCGCCGCGCAGTTGCCGGCGCTGGCCGACCGGCTCGACGAGGTCGATGCCTGGGACCAGCGCCTTTCGGGGGGCGAGCAGCAGCGTCTCGCCGTGGCGCGCGCCGTTCTGGCCAAGCCCGAGTGGCTGTTCCTAGACGAATCCACCGCCGCCCTCGACGAGCCGAGCGAGGCCGCGATCTACCGGATGCTGCGCGAGCGCCTGCCCGGCAC
>NZ_JAQGKL010000289.1 GCF_028290105.1 Methylobacterium sp. | reverse complement strand
TCGGTCGCCCGCACGCCCGCGCGGCCGGAGTTCAGGGCGGGATTGGCGGCATACGCCCGCGAGAGCGCGCTCTCCAGCGTCTCGGCCGCGGCCGGGCTCGCCAGGGCGAGGGCCAGTGCGGCGAGGCCGGCCGGCCGAAGCCCCGTGCGCATCGCGGGTCTCGATTCTCTCACGCTCATCAGCCCTTGCGGTTTCTCGATGAACCGGACGGCCGTACCGATGGCCGCCGCGCCTGAGCGCGATCCGGGTTGCCCGCCTCTGCGGCAAGTCTACCCGACCTTCGCCGCCGGGGCACCGGCTGGTTCCCGTGCACTGCGCGAATGATCGGGGGGTGCCACAAAAAAGCGACACCGCCTTTTGGGTAAGGGGATGCCTCCGGCGGGCCGTTCTACGCTCGGCGCCGACGTCGATGGGCCGCCGTGCGCCCGTTTGTTCCCGGAATGCTTCGATCCTGGAGGACTAGAGTCTTCGGTGTGGAGGAATGACTCAGAAGGCGAAGCCGGCCTCGGCCGCGAAGGCGCCCAGTGCCGGAAGGGCGGCATCGAAGAGCGGACGCGCCCCGAAGGCGTCGCCGGCGCGCACGAACAGCGTGGTCTTGGCGGCCCGGTCCCGGCCCATCACGCAGACGAGGCGGCCGCCATCCTTGAGCTGGTCGAGGAGCGCCTGGGGCCGTGTCTCGACCCGGCCGTTGACCAGAATGGCATCGTAGGGGGCTGACGCCGGGGCGCCGGACTCGAGCGGCCCTTCGACGACCGTGATGCCGTCGAGGCCGGACAGGCGCTCGCGGGCGCCCGCCGCGAGGTCCGCGGAGGATTCCAGCGCCGCCACCTCGGCGCCGACATGGTTCAGGATGGCCGCGCCGTAGCCGTAGCCCGTGCCGACATCGAGGGCCTTGTCGCCCGGCTGGATCGCGAGGGCCTGGACCATGCGCGCGAGCAGCATGGGGGCCGGTACCGCACGTCCCTCGGTGCCCAGACGCAGGGTCTGGTCGATATAGGCGAAATCCTCGCGCCCCGGCGGCACGAAGCGCTCGCGGGGAATCGCCTCGAAGGCGTCGAGGACCGGGACGTCGTTCACGTCGAAGGTCCGCAACTGACAATCGACCATGAGGCGTCGCGCCTGCGCGTAATCGAGCATGGATGCCGTCTTCCCTCGACGCTGGGCCGGCGCTGGAAGCCGGTCTGTCCCTTCGACCGGCCGGGCGGCCACGCCGAAGCTTGCGGGTTGTCGTGGATCAAACCGCAAAACGCAAGGTTCGCGACGGGGCCGAAGCACCGGTCGACCGGACCTCGGAACGGGTCAGGCCGGACGTCGTCGAACGCGTGAATGACGGAGCGTCTTCGCGCCTAGGCAGGGTGCACTCGGCACTGAAAGTCGTTGGAGGCCTCGCCCGGAATCGAACCGGGGTGCAAGGATTTGCAGTCCTCTGCGTAACCACTCCGCCACGAGGCCTCTGTCGCGCGGCCCGGTGAAACGGGCCTGTCGGCGACCCCGTCCGGGCGGCCGGCTCGGGGAGAGCGGTCTCTAGCAGAGCCTTGGCCGCCAGGGCAACGGGCTTTGGCGGATCTGCGCAAAAAGGATCCGCGCGGTCGTGTCGATTGCTTCGGGATGCATCCGTCCGAAGCGCTCGTTTCGCCTCCTGCGACGCTCGAAAAGGCGAGCCGATTTCCCGGCGCCGCGAAGGCGCGCGCCAAAAAAATGTGACGGATTCGTCAAATCCCGAGCCCGGACACCCTTGCGTCCCGGCCAAGCGCTGTGTAGACCCCCGATCGCGGTCCCCGATAGCTCAGTTGGTAGAGCAAGCGACTGTTAATCGCTTTGTCGCAGGTTCGAGTCCTGCTCGGGGAGCCAATCTTCTTCTCGGACTTGGCTGTACTCTTGTTGAGGCAGCTATAGCGGCCGCGCCGATCTTGCGATCCGGCCCCGCCCGCCGAGCCAAGCGCTCAGCACCGGCACTCGGTTCTCTTCCCCTTTGTTCGCGCTGCGATCGACCGGCTCCGACCTCTTGGTCGGCACGGTTGTTTCGCTCGCGCGATCCCGACACGAACATCCCCGCCGGCGTCGAAGCCGGCGGGGATGTTTCGTCGCTCGTCCATCAGGCGATCGGGCCGGGGATCGCGACTTCCGCCTTGGCGAGGAGGCGGGTTTCGTGTTTGCGCACGAACAGCCACAGGGCGAGTCCGCCGAAGATCACCACGGCGAGGAGCGCGAGGCCCACAGGGCCGGCGATGTGCTCGATCGAGCGGCCGCAATAATACGAGCCGATGCCCATGATCGACGCCCAGGCGATGCCGCCCAGGCCGTTGAAGATCAGGAAGCGGCGGGCGTCGAGCTTGTTCACGCCGGCCAGCACCGCCGCGTAGGCGCGCAGCATCGCGGTGAAGCGGCCGAAGAACACGATCTTTCCGCCATGCTCGCGGAAGAGGTACTGCCCGAGCTTGAGGCGGCCGTGGTCGAGGGCGATGAGGTGGCCGTAGCGCAGCAGGAGCGGCATGCCCCAGCGCCGGCCGACCCAGTAACCGAGATTGTCGCCGAGGATCGCGGCCGCCGCGGCGGCCAGGATGATCAGGCCGAGGTTGAGTTGACCCGTGCTGCCGGCATAGACCGCCGAGGAGATCAGGACGGTTTCGCCCGGCATCGGCACGCCGGCGCTCTCCAGGGCGATGATCACGAAGATCGCGATGTAGCCGTAACTGGAAATGAGGTCGGCGATCGGCAGGTTTGTAAGAAACGACATCGGCAATCCCGCTTTGGCAGCCCCGCTTTGGCACGCGCCGCGCACTGTGCGCGGGAACGTGGCGGGATCGGGGCTTGGGGGAGGCGAAGGCGGATCGGACCTTGCCATAATCCTGCGGGTTCTGGACGCCGAGCCGATCGCGACACTCATGTCGGCCAAGCCGTCCATGCGGCCGACGGCAAGTTTCGTGTTCATCTTCGTGGAGCCGGCGGATCGTTTCGCCGGCTCCGACAGCGGGTCTTACGGCTGCTCGTTGCCGGCGTAGTTGATGGAGCCGTCGGCGCCCTTCTTCCACATGTACATGACGTAGTCCGGACGGGTGATGTCGCCCTTCTTGTCGTAGGAGATGTCGCCGATCACCGTGTTGAAGGGCTTGCCCTCGCGCAGGTAGGCCGCGACCTTCTGGCCGTCGGTGGACTTCGTCGCCTTCATCGCGTCGGCGAGGATCTGCATCGCCGCGTAGGAATAGAGGGTGTAGCCCTCGGGGTCGAAGTTCATCGCCTTGAACGCGTCGACGGTGGCCTTGGACTTCGGGTTCTTGCGGGCGTCCGGCGAGAAGGTCATCAGGGTGCCGTCGGAGCCGGGGCCGGCCACCTGCGCGAATTCCCGGTCGGCGATGCCGTCACCACCCATCAGCGGTGCCTTGAGGCTCTGGTCGCGCATCTGCCGGATCAGCAGGCCGGCCTCGGTGTAGAGGCCGCCGAAATAGATCACGTCGACATTGGCCTGCTTCAGCTTCGAGACGAGGGCGGAAAAGTCCTTCTCGCCCGGGTTGATGCCCTCGAACAGCACGTTGGTGCCGCCCTTGGCCTTGAGCGCCTTCAGGGTCTCGTCGGCCAGACCCTTGCCGTAGGGGGTCTTGTCGTGGACGAAGGCGATCTTCTTGCCCTTGAACTTGTCGGCGAGGTAGGCGCCCGCCACCGCGCCCTGCTGGTCGTCGCGCCCGCAGGTGCGGAACGTGTTCCAGTTGCCGCGCTCGGTGTACTTGATTGCCGTGGAGGCCGGGCTGATCTCGACGATGCCGGCCTCCTGCAGCACGTCGGAGACCGGGATCGAGACGCCGGAATTGAAGGCTCCGACCACGGCCTTGACCCCGTCCGAGGCGAACTTGTTGGCCACCGAGACGCCCTGCTTCGGGTCGGACGCGTCGTCGCCCACCGTCATGACGAGCTTCTCGCCGTTGACGCCGCCGGCCTTGTTGATGTCCGCGATGGCCTGCTGCGCACCGGTCTTGATCTGCGCACCGAAGGCCGCGTTCGGGCCGGTGACGGGGACGACCACGCCGATCTTGATCTCGGCCTGGGCGGCGGTGGCCGCCAGCATCAGGCTGAGGGCGACACCGGCTGAAAACACTGACTTCATGCTCGTTTCCCCTCTGGAAGCGCCGTGCCGGGCGTTCGCGCCGCCGGCAAGGTCGCCAAACGCGGTGTGGTTTCGCGCCGCGCCCTCAGGGCGTCGGCGCGCTCGTCCGGTCCCGCCAGGTCAGCGGGCCGGTGCGCTCGTAGAGCCAGGCATATTGCCGGGTCATCTGTCCGGTGCGGGTGTAGCGGTAGGCCGCGGCGCCGATGGCCAGCACCACGGCCGCATCGACGAGGTAGGCCGGCAGCGACAGCAGGACGTCCTCGAACAGGGCGTAATGCAGGAAGCGCGTCACGCCCGCGATGAGGAGGAGCGCCAGGGCGCAGTGCCAGAACGGACGCCACCCGCGCGCGAGCCCGCTCCCCGTCATCCAGGCCGCACCCCCGCCCATCGCCACGGTGATGAGGAGGAAGATCCCGATGCTGCGGGCGTCCAGGCTGAAACCTTCGGCCATGCTCAGTGCGATCCCCCTTCGAGGTAGGCGGCCTTCACCTGCGGATCGTCGAGGAGGGCCTGGCCCGTGCCGCTCATCGTGACCGCCCCCGTGACCATGACGTAGCCGCGATGGGCGAGCTTGAGGGCATGATAGGCATTCTGCTCGACGATGAACACGGTCAGCCCCTCGCGGGCGTTGAGGTCGCGAACGGCGGAGAAGATCTGCTTGACCACCAGGGGTGCCAAGCCCAGCGAGGGCTCGTCGAGCATGAGCAGGCGGGGCCGGCTCATCAGCGCGCGGGCGATGGCGAGCATCTGCTGCTCGCCCCCCGACATGGTGCCGCCGCGCTGGTCGATGCGCTCGCGCAGGCGCGGGAACAGCGTGCACATCCGCTCGAGATCCTCGGCGAAATGTTTGCCCCCGTTGACGGCCGCGCCCATCTGCAGGTTCTCGCGCACCGTCATGCGGGAGAAGATACGCCGGCCTTCCGGCGATTGCGCGAGGTTGAGGCGGGCGATCTCGTGGGTCGGCAGCTTCGTGATGTCCTGCCCCGCGAAGGTGATGGTGCCTTCGCGCGCCTGGGGTTGGCCGAAGATCGTCATCATCAGGGTCGACTTGCCGGCGCCGTTGGCTCCGATCAGCGCGACGATCTCGCCTTCGTGCACGTCGATGTCGACGTTCTTCAGGGCGCGGATGCTTCCGTAATAGGCCG
>NZ_JAQGKL010000284.1 GCF_028290105.1 Methylobacterium sp. | reverse complement strand
TCTCCATCCTCAATGTGCCGACCTCGACCATGGCGCGGGAATCGGACGTCGTGCTGCCAACCTTCGCGGGGCCGGAGATCGGGGTCGCCTCCACCAAGGCCTTCACCTGCCAGCTCACGGTCCTGCTCTGTCTCGCCATCGCGGCGGCCCGCGCCCGGGGCCAGCTCGCCCCCGCGGACGAGCGCGCCCTCGTCGACGCGTTGATCTCCCTTCCTGGCCTGATGGCTCAGGCGGTCAAGCAGGAGGGCGAGATCCAGGTTTTGGCACAGGAGATCGCAAAAGCCCGGGACGTTCTCTATCTCGGGCGCGGCACGGCCTATCCGCTCGCCCTCGAAGGCGCTTTGAAGCTGAAGGAGATCTCCTACATCCATGCCGAGGGCTACGCCGCGGGCGAACTCAAGCACGGCCCGATCGCGCTCATCGACGACGCCATGCCGGTCATCGTCATCGCGCCCCACGACGCGGTCTTCGAGAAGACGGTGTCCAACATGCAGGAGGTCGCCGCACGGGGCGGGCGCATCGTCCTCATCGGCGACGCGACCGGCGCGGCCGAGCATGGGCTGGACACAATGGCGACCCTGACGATGCCGGAGATCGACCCCATCGTCGCGCCGATTCTCTACGCCGTCCCGATCCAGCTGCTGGCCTATCACACCGCCGTGACCATGGGGAAAGACGTCGACCAGCCGCGAAACCTCGCCAAATCCGTCACCGTCGAGTGAGGGTTCAGGCGGACGACACCGGCTCCGCGATGCGCAGGCGGGCGGCCCGCCCCAGGGCGAGGACCATCAGGCTGCCGGCGGCCGTCAAGGCGACGAGGGGCGTGAGCGCCAGCGGGAAGCTGCCGGTCTGGTCCTTGATGACGCCGAGAAGCCAGGTCGCGCCGCCGGTCCCGAGATGCGACAGGGTGTTGATGCCAGCGATTCCCGCACCGGCGGTGCCCACCGAGAGCCATTCGGTGGCGAGCGCCCAGAACGGGCCCTTGATGGCGTAATTGCCCACGAGCACCAGGCTCAGGAGGACCAGCGTCACGCTCAGCGACGACGTCAGGATCGTGGCGAGGAGGCAGGTCGAGGTGAGGGCCAGCGGCAGGGCGGTGCTCCAGACGCGCTCGCCGGAGCGGTCGGCGCGCAGGCCCCAGAGGACCATGAAGACCGAGGCGATGCCGAAGGGGATCATGTTAAGGAAGCCCGTCTCGACGTCCGAGAGGCCGAAGGACTTGAGGATCTGCGGCATCCACAAGGAGAGGGCGTTGCTCGTGGCCGAACTACCGGAGTAGATCAGCGCCAACGCCCAGACATACTTGTTGGCGAGCACCCTCCAGACAGGCAGGTGATCGGTCACCGGGCTCGCCGCCCCGCGATCGGCCGCGATCCGCTCGCTCAGCCAAGCCCGCTCCGCCGGGGTCAGCCACGCGGCCTCGCTCGGGCGGCTCGGCAGGAATGCGAGCGCCGCGAGCCCGAGCAGGACTGCCGGGATCGCCTCCATGACGAACAGCCACTGCCAGCCGCGCAGGCCCGCGATGCCGTCCATCTGCAGCAGGGCCGCCGAAACGGGCGAACCGAGGAAGCTCGACAACGGGATCGCCACCATGAAGGTGGCGACGATCCTGGCCCGGTACGCTTTCGGGAACCAATAGGTCAGGTAGAGGATCACGCCCGGGAAGAAGCCGGCCTCCGCCGCCCCCAGGAGAAACCGCCCGAGGTAGAACGTGTAGGGTCCGGTCACGAAGGCCATGGCGGCGCCGACGAGACCCCAGGTGACCATGATGCGGGCGATCCAGACCCGGGCGCCGAACCGCTCCATGGCGATGTTGCTCGGCACCTCGAACAGCACGTAGGCGAGGAAGAACAGACCACCGCCGATGCCGAACATGGCTTGGCTCAGGCCGACATCCTTGTTCATCGTCAGCGCGGCAAATCCGGCATTGACCCGGTCGATATAGGCGATGAAGTAGCAGAGGATCAGGAACGGCACGAGCCGGAGTCCGACCTTGCGCATGATCGCGGCTTCGGTGGCGGCCGTGTCCGGAGCGGATGAAACGGATTTCATGGGATCAACTCTCGCGCTGGGACGTCACCCGCGCCTCAGGTTGTAAGGCCGCCTTCGACATGCACAACCACCCGGTTCGATTGCACGCGAAACGGTGCCTCCGCGCTGGCGCGGTCCGAGTTCGCTCTTCGGCGGCACCTCGCCGAGGCCCTCGTTGGGTAATGGTGTGCCTGATCGGGCTGGCGATCCTGACCCTGTCCCTGACGATTTGCAGGAGCGTTGCATTGGCCCAGGACCTGACCCCAGAATTGCGCACCGAGATCGCCCCGACGGGGACGCTGCGGGCGGGAATCAATTACGGCAATCCCGTCCTCGCCCAGAAGAGGGCCGACGGAACGCCGGCCGGTGTCTCGGCGGATCTCGCCCGCGAACTCGGGCGGCGCCTCGGCTTGGCCGTGGCATTCGAGACCTTCGACACGGCCGGGGCGGTGGTGGCGGCGCTCGGTGGACCGAGAACCTGGGACGTCGCCTTCCTGGCCATCGACCCGGAGCGGGCCCAGACGATCGCGTTCAGTCCGCCCTACGTCATCATCGAGGGCGCGTATCTGGTCCGCGCCGAGTCGCCGCTGACCGCGAACGATGAAGTCGACCGCCCAGGCATCCAGATCGCCGTCGGGCGCAACACCGCCTACGATCTCTATCTCGGACGCCATCTCAAGGCGGCCGAGCGCGTCTACGCGCCGACCTCCGCCGACGCGCTGACGCTGTTCCTCAAAGATCAGCCCGATGTGCTGGCCTCCGTGCGCCAACCCCTCGAGAGCTATATCCGCACGCATCCCGGCCTGCGCATCCTACCCGGCCGGTTCATGGTGATCGAGCAGGCCGTCGCCACACCGAGGGATCGAGCGGGTGCGGCCGGGTACATGCGCGCTTTCATTGAGGCGATGAAGGCCTCGGGCTTCGTCGCCGATGCGCTCTCGGCCAGCGGCCAGCACGATGCCGTCGTCGCGCCAGCCACGCCCTGACTTCGTGAGCCAGGCTCAAGGAAGTCCTCGTGCAATGGTCGCCACGGCGGGCATCCGACCCGCGCGACGCTCTGCCTGCGCCGCACGGCGTCAACGGCCGATGGCATCGGAGCGTCGTTCCGGACCGGAATTCTAGCCTTCGCGCCGCGCGGGTCGCGCGATGGCCCCTGGCGGCGGAAAGTCTTGACCGGGCGCATCGCGCGTGGCTTTTGAAGCCGTGGCACCCCCGACTCCGTAGCTCAGCTGGATAGAGCTGCCGCCTTCTAAGCGGCTGGTCGTTTGTTCGAGGCCAACCGGGGTCGCCTCAGCCGACATCCAATGCAGCGGAGTCGAAACCGGCGAGGTTTTCCTCGGTGCCCGACGCGGTGACGTGCCGCGCCTGTGCTGGAAGCGGCGCCTGCGCCGACGCGGGCGGCTCAGTCGATGAGCGGCTCCGGGGGGCCGCTGATCTCCGGCGACAGCCGACTGACCATGGTCGCGCTCGCAGCGTTCAGCCCTATCAACTCCACCCGTGCTCCCCGCGCGCGCAGACGGCCCGCGACGCGCTCCAGGGCGCCGACGGCGGAGACGTCCCAGAGATGGGCGTTGGTGA
>NZ_JAQGKL010000249.1 GCF_028290105.1 Methylobacterium sp. | reverse complement strand
GTCGATGAGCTTCCAGGTCTTGGTCTTCGAGAACGGACGGCACTCTTCGATCGACACGGTCTGTCCGACCTTGGCCACGTTCGCCTCGTCGTGGGCGTGATAGTTCTTCGAGCGACGGACGGTCTTCTTCATCACCGGGTGGGTGAAGCGGCGCTCCACCTTCACGACGACGGTCTTCTCGCCCTTGTCGCTGACGACGACGCCCTGCAATACGCGCTTCGGCATGATGTACTCCTCAGGCCTGCGCGGACTTCAGCGTCTTCTGACGCTGGAGTGTACGGACGCGGGCGATATCGCGGCGAACTTCGCGGACGCGCGCAACGTTCTCGAGCTGGCCGGTGGCCCCCTGGAAGCGCAGGTTGAACTGCTCCTTCTTCAGGTTCAGCAACTCATCGTTCAGCTGATCGGGTGACAGGGCGGACAGATCCGACTGTCTTTGCGACGACTTCATGATCCCCTCCCCTTAGTCAGCGATACGCTGAACGACGCGCGTGCGGATCGGCAGCTTCGCGGCGCCGAGGCGCAGGGCCTCCTTCGCAACGTCCTCGGCCACGCCGTCGACTTCGAACATGATACGACCGGGATGCACGCGGGCAGCCCAGAACTCGGGTGCACCCTTACCGGAGCCCATGCGGACTTCGGTGGGCTTGGCCGTGACCGGAACGTCCGGGAAGATCCGGATCCAGACGCGGCCCTGACGCTTCATCTCACGCGTGATCGCGCGGCGAGCCGCCTCGATCTGGCGCGCTGTGATGCGCTCGGGCTCGATGGCCTTCAGGCCAAAGGTCCCGAAGTTGAGGTCGAAGCCGCCCTTGGCCGCACCGTGGATGCGACCCTTGAACTGCTTACGAAACCTGGTCTTCTTGGGTTGCAACATGGCAGCCTCTCAACACCTTTCCAGGGTGACGGGGTCACGAACGCGCCGTTAGGCGTGTTCGCGCCGGCCGCGCTCGCGGCCACCCTCACCATCGCGCTCGCGACGGCCGCCCGAACGGCCACCCTCTTCCTGCGCCTTCTTATCCTGTGCCATCGGGTCGTGCTCGAGGATCTCGCCCTTGAACACCCACACCTTGATGCCGCACGTCCCGTAGGTCGTGAAAGCGGTGGCGACGCCGTAGTCGACATCGGCGCGGAGGGTATGCAGGGGCACGCGGCCCTCGCGGTACCACTCCTGGCGGGCGATCTCGGCGCCGCCGAGGCGGCCCGAGCAGTTGATCCGGATGCCTTCCGCGCCGAGACGCATCGCCGACTGAACGGCGCGCTTCATGGCGCGCCTGAAGGCGACGCGACGCTCGAGCTGCTGCGCGATCGAATCGGCAACCAGGGTCGCGTCGATCTCGGGCTTGCGCACCTCGACGATGTTGATCGTCACTTCCGCCTTCGTCAGGGTGCCGACGAGCTTGCGAAGCTTCTCGATGTCGGCGCCCTTCTTGCCGATCACCACGCCCGGACGACCCGAATGGATGGTGACGCGGCACTTCCGGTGCGGACGCTCGATGACGATCTTCGAGACGGCCGCCTGCTTGAGCTGCTTCATGAGGGCGGCGCGGATCGCGACGTCCTCGTGCATGAGCTTGGCGTATTCACCCTTTTGGGCGAACCAGCGGGAGTCCCAGGTCCGGTTGATACCGAGCCGCAGACCGATCGGATTGACTTTCTGGCCCATCAGGTCCTCCTCACGCCGCTTCGGCGGTTGGGACTTCGCGCACCACGATGGTGAGGTTCGCGAAGGGCTTCAGGATACGGGCGCCGCGACCACGCGCACGGGCGTGGAAGCGCTTGAGCACGAGCGCCTTGCCGACAAACGCCTGGGAGACGACGAGATCGTCGACGTCCAGGTTGTGGTTGTTCTCGGCATTGGCGATGGCGCTCTCGAGGCACTTCTTGACCTCGCGGGCGATCCGCTTGCGGGAGAACTCGAGTTCGGCGAGAGCCGACTCGACCTTCTTGCCGCGAATGAGCTGCGCAACGAGATTCAGCTTCTGAGGGCTGACACGCAGCATGCGCGCGACGGCCTGGGCCTCGTTCTCGGGGAGCGCGCGGGGAGTGGCCGGCTTGCCCATGATCAGCGCCTCTTCGACTTCTTGTCGGCTGCGTGACCGTGGAAGGTGCGGGTCGGCGAGAACTCGCCGAACTTGTGACCGACCATTTCCTCGGAAACGTAGACCGGGATGTGCTTCTGTCCGTTGTGAACACCAAAGGTGAGGCCAACGAACTGCGGCAGGATCGTGGAGCGGCGGCTCCAGATCTTGATGACTTCGTTACGGCTGGAACCGCGAGCGGCTTCGGCCTTCTTGAGGAGGTAGCCGTCGATGAACGGCCCCTTCCAGAGCGAGCGTGCCATGGGCGTTACTTCTTACGGTTATGACGGCTGGACAGGATGAAGACGTCGGTCCGCTTGTTCGAGCGGGTCTTCTTCCCCTTCGTGGGAACGCCCCAGGGCGTGACCGGGTTACGGCCGCCGGAGGTACGTCCCTCGCCGCCGCCGTGCGGGTGGTCGACCGGGTTCATGGCAACGCCGCGAACGTGCGGGCGCCTGCCGAGCCAGCGATTGCGGCCGGCCTTGCCGAGCGAGATGTTCATGTGGTCGGGGTTCGACACCGCGCCGACGCTGGCGAAGCATTGACCGTGGACCAAGCGCTGCTCGCCCGAGTTCAGGCGGAGCGTCACGTAACCCTGATCGCGACCCACGATCTGAGCGTAGTTGCCGGCAGAGCGGGCGATCGCGCCGCCCTTGCCGATCTTGAGCTCGACGTTGTGGACGATCGTGCCCACCGGCATGTTGCCGACCGGACCGGCATTGCCGGGCTTGATGTCGACCTGCTCGGCGGCGATCACCTTGTCGCCCGGAGACAGGCGCTGCGGAGCAAGAATGTAGCTCTGCGTGCCATCGGGGAAGGCGATCAGCGCGATGAACGCCGTGCGGTTCGGATCGTACTCGATCCGCTCCACGGTGGCGGAGACGCCCATCTGCTCGCGACGCTTGAAGTCCACGTTGCGGAGGGTGCGCTTGTGACCGCCGCCCCGGAAGCGGACCGTGATGCGACCGAGGTTGTTGCGGCCGCCGGACGACGACTTGCCCTCGGTGAGCTTCTTGACCGGCTTGCCCTTGTAGAGCTCACGGCGGTCGACGAGCACGAGCTGGCGAAGGCTCGGCGTGACCGGTTTGAATGTCTTCAAGGCCATCGGTGGTAATCCTTAACCCGACTTGTCTCAGAGGCCGGTCGTGACGTCGATCGTCTCACCCTCGGCGAGGGTCACGATCGCTTTCTTCACGTCCGAACGCTGCCCGCGAAGCCCGCGGAAAATCTTCTTCTTGCCCTTGGTGACGAGCGTGTTCACGCCCGTGACCTTGACGTCGAACAGCTTCTCGACCGCTTCCTTGATCTGCGGCTTGGTGGCCTTCGGGGCAACCCGAAAAACGACCTTGTTCTGCTCGGTGAGGTTCGTCGCCTTCTCGGTGATGACCGGGGAAACGATGATGTCGTAATGGCGCGGATCGGCACTCATTGGAAACGCGCCTCCAGCGCATCGATCGCTGCGCGCGTCAGCACGAGCTTGTCGCGACGCAGGATGTCGTAGACGTTGATGCCCTGGATCGGCAGCACGTCGATCTGCGGGATGTTGCGGGCTGCGCGCGCGAAGTTCACGTCCACCTCGGAACCGCTGATGAACAGCGCGCTGGTCAGACCCATCTTCTCGAAGCGCTCAACCAGACCCTTGGTCTTGCCTTCGGTCAGCTTCACGTCGTCGACGATGATGAGGGTCGAATCCTTCACCTTCGCGGACAGGGCGTGCTTCAGAGCGAGCGCACGAACCTTCTTGGGCAGGTCGTGAGCGTGGCTGCGCACCACCGGACCGAAAGCACGGCCACCACCGCGGAACTGCGGAGCGGAGGCGGCGCCGTGACGAGCGTTACCGGTGCCCTTCTGCTTGTAGAGCTTCTTGCGCGTGCGGTTCACGTCCGAACGGTTCTTGACCGCATGCGTACCGGCCTGGCGCTTGGCGAGCTGCCAGCGAACCATGCGCTGGAGCAGATCGACGCGCGGCTCGAGACCGAAGATAGTCTCGTTGAGGTCGACCGAACCGGCGCCCTCGCCGTCGAGGGTGGTGATATCGAGCTTCATCACGCGTTCTTCTCGGAAGCGGGAGCCTCGGGAGCCGGCGCTTCCGTGACGGGAGCGGAAGCGCCCAATTCACGGAACTTGCCAGGCTGCGGAACGTCCGCGGGGAGCTTGCGCTTCACCGCGTCGCGGATCTGGATCCAGCCGCCGGCGACACCTGGAACGGCGCCCTCGACGAGGATGAGGCCACGCTCCACGTCCGTGCGCACGACGCGCAGGTTCTGGGTGGTGACCCGATCGACGCCCATGTGACCGGGCATCTTCTTGTTCTTGAAGGTCTTGCCCGGGTCCTGACGGCCACCGGTCGAACCGATCGAACGGTGCGAGATGGACACACCGTGGGTGGCACGAAGGCCGCCGAAGTTCCAGCGCTTCATACCGCCGGCAAAACCCTTACCCGTGGTCGTGCCCGTCACATCGACGAACTGCCCCGGGATGAAGTGGTCGGCGGTGATCTCGGCGCCGACCGGGATCAGCTTGTCCTCGGACACGCGGAACTCGGCCAGCTTCTGCTTGGGCTCGACCTTGGCGACCGCAAACCGACCGCGCTCGGCGGCCGACACGTTCTTCACCTTGGCCTTGCCGACGCCGACTTGAAGGGCGACGTAGCCATTCTTCTCGACGGTACGGTGGGCAACCACCTGACATTGATCGACTTTGAGCACTGTGACGGGGACATGTTCGCCTGCATCCGTAAAGATGCGGGTCATGCCGACCTTCTGTGCGATGACGCCTGAGCGCATAGGTGTCTCCCTCGCGCGATTCTACGGTAAGCTCTAAATCCCCGCGGGACTTAGAGCTTGATCTCCACGTCCACGCCGGCGGCGAGGTCGAGCTTCATCAGCGCGTCCACTGTCTGAGGCGTCGGATCGACGATATCGAGGACGCGTTTGTGGGTGCGCATCTCGAACTGCTCGCGCGACTTCTTGTCGATGTGCGGCGAGCGGTTGACGGTGAACTTCTCGATGTGCGTCGGGAGCGGGATCGGACCACGAATGGTGGCGCCGGTGCGCTTGGCCGTCGAGACGATCTCGCGGGTCGATGCATCGAGGATACGATGGTCGAACGCCTTGAGGCGGATACGAATATTCTGACCGTTCATGACCTGAAACCTTGGCGGGGCGATTGAGGGGCGGGCGCGAGGACCCGCCCCTCAATCGTTCCCTGCAGACGTGACCTTGAGGACGAACGCTTTATTCGTTGATGGCGGCGACGACGCCTGCGCCGACGGTACGTCCGCCTTCACGGATGGCGAAGCGCAGCTTCTCTTCCATGGCCACCGGGACGATCAGGGTGACGTCCATGGTCACGCTGTCGCCGGGCA
>NZ_JAQGKL010000240.1 GCF_028290105.1 Methylobacterium sp. | reverse complement strand
CGGATCGAGCCACCCCACATCGTCGCGATCCATGAGAAGATCTTCACGCCGGTGGGCACGGCGATCACCATCGTGGCGAACACGAAGTAGGACTGCGTCTGGAGCGAAAGACCCACCGTGTACATGTGGTGGGCCCACACCACGAAGCCGACGACGCCGATGGCGACCATGGCGTAGGCCATGGCGAGGTAGCCGAAGACGGGCTTCTTCGAGAAGGTCGAGATGATGTGGGAGACGATGCCGAAGGCCGGCAGGATCATGATGTAGACTTCGGGGTGGCCGAAGAACCAGAACAGGTGCTGATAGAGCACCGGGTCACCGCCGCCGGCCGGATCGAAGAAGGTCGTGCCGAAGTTGCGGTCGGTGAGCAGCATCGTGATCGCACCGGCGAGCACCGGGAGCGACAGGAGCAGTAGGAACGCGGTCACCAGCATCGACCAGGCGAACAGTGGCATCTTGTGCAGGGTCATGCCCGGCGCGCGCATGTTCAGGATGGTGGTGATGAAGTTGATCGCGCCGAGGATCGAGCCAGCACCGGACAGGTGAAGGGCGAAGATCGCGAAGTCGACGGCCGGGCCGGGATGGCCTGCGCTGGAAAGCGGCGGGTAGACCGTCCAGCCGGTGCCGGCGCCGGAAGAGCCTGGGGCACCTTCGACGAACAGCGAGCAGACGAGGCTGCAGAAGCCCGCCACCGTCAGCCAGAAGGAGACGTTGTTCATGCGCGGGAACGCCATGTCGGGCGCGCCGATCATGAGGGGCACGAACCAGTTGCCGAACCCGCCGATCAGGGCGGGCATCACCATGAAGAACACCATGATGAGGCCGTGGCCGGTCACGAACACGTTGTAGGTGCCGGGATTGGCGAAATACTGGAGGCCGGGCTCTTCCATCTCCATGCGGATGCCGAAGGAGAGGAACGCGCCCATGATGCCCGCGCAGAACGCGAACAGCAGGTAGAGGGTGCCGATGTCCTTGTGGTTCGTCGACAGGAACCAGCGGGAGAAGAAGGACGGCATGTGGTGGTCGTGGGCGTCGTGATGCCCCGTATGTGCAGCGGCGTTCGCCATGGAAGCAGACCTTAGTCCAGGTTTCTCGTGATCATCTCGAAGGAGGGACCGGACGCCGCGAGGGACCGGTCCCGGATATTACGCCCCTAACGGGCGTCGGCGAATTTCGACGGATCGTCGATGCGAGCGAACTTCGTCTTACCCTCGGCGAGCCACTTGGCGTACGCCTCCTCGCTCACGACCTGGACCGTGATCGGCATGTAGGCGTGGCGCGCACCGCAGAGCTCGGAGCACTGGCCGTGATAGGTCCCCTCGCGGTCGGCCTTGAACCAGAACTGGTTCAGGCGGCCCGGGACGGCGTCGATCTTGAAGCCGAAGGAGGGCATCGCCCAGGAATGCATCACGTCGGCGGCGGTGACCTGGATCTTCACGATCTTGTTCACCGGCACGACCATGTCGTTGTCGGTGCCCAGCAGCTTGGGCTTCTTGTCCTCGTCGAGGTTGGCGTCGAACGTGAAGCCGCCGCCGTTCTCCACGGCCGGGTACTCGTAGGACCAGTACCAGGCATGACCGATGACCTTGACGAGCACGTCGGCCTTCGGGTCGGACAGCTGCGTGCGCAACAGGCGGAACGAGGGGATCGCCACGGCGACGAGGATCAGCACCGGGATGATGGTCCACGCCACCTCGATCATGGTGTTGTGGGTGGTCTTCGAAGGCTTCGGGTTCGCCTTCTCGCTGAAGCGGTAGACGCAATAGAGCAGCAGGCCGAGCACGAAGACCGAGATGCCGACGGAGAGCCAGTGCATCCCCTGCTCGAATGCCAGGATGTCCCGCCCGTTTTCGGTAACGGGAACCTGACGGCTCATCTGCCAGGGCTCCGGCTGGCCGATGCCCGCCGCGAGTGCCGAGGAGGTGGAAACGAGGAACGCGCCGAGCGCGGCAAGCCCCCATGATGACCGGTGTTGCGCGTGCGTCGTCCGCATGTGCCTCTCGTGGCTCCCCGTGATTGTGATCGCCGATGCCGCGCGTCTTGCTGGGTTTTGACTCAATCGCAAGTGCATTTCGCGGACCGCGGGCCAGTCGCGGGTAAAAACCCACGTCTCGCCAATTTGCGTGTCAGACCACAAGGCCGTGAGGTGTGCAACCGCGTCAGCGTCGCATCACGCACCTTCAGGGTCTCGACTCGGGCGTTTCACGGTCTATCGAAATGTCGCAGCCTTTGCTCTGGCATCGGCCGGTATTCAATACGCCAGTGGGTGACCCTTTCGGGGACGTCCCGGCAAGCCGAGGGCCGTGCGTGATCGATCGACTGGAATTCATCCTGGCGCTGGCCCGCGAACGGCATTTCGGCCGGGCCGCTCAGGTCTGCAACGTCTCGCAGCAGACACTCTCCGCCGGTGTGAAGCAGTTGGAGGACAGGCTCGGCGTCCTCCTGGTCCAGCGCGGGTCGCGCTTCCAGGGCTTCACGCCGGAGGGCGAGCGAGTGCTGGAATGGGCGCGTCGGATCGTCGGGGATGCGCGTGCCATGCGCGAGGAGGTCAGCAGCCTGCGGCGCGGGCTTTCCGGGACGCTGCGTCTCGCCGCGATCCCGACGGCGACGCCCATCGTCGCCGCCCTGACGACCCCGTTCCGTGCCCGGCATCCAAACGTCCGGTTCTCCGTGCAATCCACGACGTCGGGGGAGATCGGGCGGCTCATCACCGATCTCGAGATCGATGCGGGCATCACCTACCTAGAGAACGAGCCGCTGGGCCGGCTCACCGCGGTTCCGCTCTACCGAGAGCGCTATCGCCTGCTCACCGCGATCGACGGCGTCCACGGCTCGCGCGATCGCGTGACCTGGAACGAGGTCGCGAGCCTGCCGCTCTGCCTTCTGACACCCGACATGCAGAACCGGCGCATCATCGACCGGCAGTTGCTGAACGCCGGCGCTGAATCCGCCCCGCTCCTCGAATCGAACTCGATGATCGTGCTGCTCACGCACGTGCGCACGGCGAAATGGGCGAGCATCATGCCGGCGGTTCTGGCGGACACGTTCCGCCTCAGCGATCGCATCCGGGCCGTGCCTATCGTCGAGCCGGAGCTCTCGCACCTCGTGGGTCTCGTCGTGCCCCAGCGCGAGCCGATGACCCCGCTCTGCGCGGGCCTGATCGTCGAGGCCCGGAACGTGGCGGCTGGGATCACCGAGATGATCGACGCTCTTTGACGAAGGGCGGCACCAACGGAAGCATCGCTTCTTCATCCATAATTTTGCGTCGCAATATCGATCTTTGACAAAAATCCGTTGTCGCGCAACCGATCAGCCTGATTGATCCACACCTGGCGATATACCACCCTGGAACGAGAACAGAGTGAGCCCGGGTTGGAACAATGGTGCCGAACGAGCCCTGGAGCGAGCCTCGTGCCGCCGGGATCATCGCCGAACACCTTCATCTCGAAGGTGCGACCCTGCCGATCCTGCACGCCCTGCAGGAGACCTTCGGGTACGTGGACGAGGGGGTGGTGCCGCTGATTGCCGACGCTCTGAACCTGTCGCGGGCCGAGGTTCATGGCTGCATCAGCTTCTACCACGATTTTCGCCGCGCCCCCGCCGGCCGGCATCAGGTCAAGCTCTGCCGGGCCGAGGCCTGTCAGGCGATGGGATCGGAAACACTGCACGCGCAGATTCTATCCCGTCTCGGCATCGACTGGCACGGGACCACCTCGGACGGCGGCGTCACCGTCGAGCCCGTCTATTGCCTCGGCCTCTGCGCCAACGGCCCGGGCGCACTGGTGGATGACGAGCCGCTCGCCCGGCTGACGGCCGAGTCCCTCGAGGCCGCGCTGCTGGAGATGCAGTCGTGAGCGTCACGATCTACCTTCCGCGCGATGCCGTCGCGCTGGGGCTCGGCGCCAACCGGGTCGCCCGGGCGATCGTCGCCGGAGCGACGCGCCGTGGGCTCGATATCACCATCGTGCGCACCGGTTCGCGCGGCCTGCTCTGGCTGGAGCCTATGGTCGAGGTCGCGACCCCCGAAGGCCGCATCGCCTACGGGCCGGTGACACCCGCCGATGTCGACGGACTGCTCAATGCGGGATTGGCCACCGGGGGCGTGCATCCGCTGCGACTCGGGCGTCCGGAGGAGATTCCCTATCTCGCCCGCCAGCACCGACTGACCTTTCAGCGCTGCGGCGTCGTCGACCCGGTCTCGTTGGACGATTACCGGGCGCATGGCGGCTGCCGTGGGCTCGAAGCCGCCTTGAAGCTCGATGCGGCCGGCATCGTGGCGCAGGTCCGCGACTCCGGCCTGCGCGGCCGGGGCGGCGCCGGCTTTCCCGCCGGCATCAAGTGGAACACGGTGATGCTGGC
>NZ_JAQGKL010000237.1 GCF_028290105.1 Methylobacterium sp. | reverse complement strand
AAGGAGATGTGGAAGTCGCCCAACGGCACGATCCGCAACATCCTCGGCGGCGTCATCTTCCGCGAGCCGATCATCTGCCGGAACGTGCCCCGCCTCGTGCCGGGCTGGACCCAGCCCATCGTCGTCGGCCGTCACGCCTACGGCGACCAGTACAAGGCCACCGACTTCAAGGTACCGGGCAAGGGCCGCCTCACCATCAAGTTCGAGGGCGAGGACGGCACGGTCATCGAGCGGGAGGTCTTCAAGTTCCCGTCCGCCGGCGTCGCCCAGGCGATGTACAACCTCGACGACTCGATCCGCGATTTCGCCCGCGCCTCGATGAATTACGGCCTGAACCGCAAGTACCCGGTCTACTTGTCGACCAAGAACACCATCCTGAAGGCCTATGACGGCCGCTTCAAGGACCTGTTCGAGGATGTCTTCCAGAACGAGTTCAAGACGAAGTTCGATGCCGCCGGCATCACCTACGAGCACCGCCTCATCGACGACATGGTGGCCTCGGCCCTGAAGTGGTCGGGTGGCTATGTCTGGGCCTGCAAGAACTACGACGGAGACGTGCAGTCGGACACAGTGGCGCAGGGCTTCGGCTCGCTCGGCCTGATGACCTCCGTGCTTCTCACCCCCGACGGCCGGACCGTCGAGGCGGAGGCCGCGCACGGCACGGTGACGCGCCACTATCGCGAGCACCAGAAGGGTAAGGAGACCTCCACCAACTCCATCGCGTCGATCTTCGCCTGGAGCCGTGGCCTCGCCCACCGCGCCAAGCTCGACGACAACGCGGCACTGGCCAAGTTCGCCACCACCCTCGAGACCGTCTGCGTCGACACCGTCGAGAAGGGTTTCATGACCAAGGACCTCGCCCTACTGGTCGGCCCCGAGCAGAAGTGGCTCTCGACCACCGGCTTCCTGGACAAGGTCGATGCGCACCTCAAGGCCGCGATGGCCTGAGTCACCACGTCGGCTCCGCACATTCGCGCGGAGCCGAACGGGCGGCCGTCCGTCAGGACGCGTGTCGGGCCGTTTCCGCGTTGCGCCTGCGGGTCGCGGCGGCCTTCTTCGCCGAGACCGAACGCTGCTCGGGCGTGCGCGCGGTCGCGGCTCCGGCCCGGCCGGAGCCGCCGGGCTTCTTGCCGCTCCCGTCGTCCTTGTTGACCGTGGCCCAGGCGCGCGCCTCGGCGGCCTCCTCCGGCACGCCGCGCGCCGCGTAGGACTCGGCGATGTGCTCGGCCTTGCGGCTCTGCTTGTCGGTGTATTTCGACTTGTCGCCCTGGGCCATTTTTTACGCTCCTGTGCTGGAGGCCCGCACCGGGCTCAGCCGAGGACGGCCGGTCCGTCGAGGACCGCCCGGACGCGGCGGATCAGGTCCGTCCGGCGGTAGGGCTTGCTCAGGAGATCGAACGCCGAGCCTCCCGCGTCGGTTCGCTCCAGGCTCGCCTCGGCATAGCCCGTGGTCAGGAGCACGCGCAGGTCCGGGCGTCGCTGGCGTGCCTCGCGGGCGAGGGTGATCCCATTCATGCCGCCCGGCATGATCAGGTCGGTGAAGAGCAGGTCCACCGTCGCGCCGCCGTCGAGGATGTCCAGCGCCTCGCGCCCGTTCTGCGCCATCAGCGTCGCGTAGCCGAAATCTCGCAGGATCGTGCGCGCGAGTTCGGCGACATCCTCGCGGTCGTCCACGATCAGGATGGTTTCCGAGCCCGTGCCGTCCTCGACGGTTTGCGCGGAGGGGACCGCGTCGGCCTCTTCGTCCTCCGTCGCCGGAAAGGAGAGCCGCACGATGGTGCCCTCCCCCAGGGTCGATTCGATCCGTGCCGCACCGCCGGATTGCTTGGCGAAGCCATAGACCATGGAAAGCCCGAGCCCGGTGCCCTTGCCCTCCTCCTTGGTGGTGAAGAACGGGTCCATCACCCGAGCGAGGACATGGGCGGGAATGCCGCTTCCTGTGTCAGCCACGCTGACGGTGACGTAGCGGCCCGGCGCCAGACCGTTGCCCGCGCCCGGCGCGACGACATGGTTCTGCGTCGTGATGGTCAGGCGTCCCCCATCCGGCATCGCGTCGCGGGCATTGATGAACACGTTGAGGAGGGCGACCTCCGCCTGGGTCGGGTCGACCCGGCAGTTCCAGAGATCGGGCTTGAGATCCAGCCGGATGGTGGTCGCCTCGCCGAGCGTCCGGGCGGCCATGTCGCTCATGCCGTTCACGAGGTCGGTGAGATTCACCGAGCGTCCTTCCAGGCGCTGCTTGCGGGCGAAGGCGAGGAGCTGCTGGGTCAGGGTGGTGGCGCGGTCGGCCGCAGTCCGGATGTTGGCGGTGGCCCGCCGGAGGCGACCGCGGTCGGTCTCCGGGTCGTCGAGGCCGGCGCTCAAGATATCGACGTAGCCGACGATCACCTGGAGCAGGTTGTTGAAATCGTGGGCGATGCCGCCGGTGAGCTGGCCGAGGGCCTCCATCTTCTGGGCCTGGCCGAGGGCGTCCTCGGCATCGCGCCGACGCGAGACGTCGAGCTGCGAGGCGAAGAAGTACACCAGCGTCCCGTCCGCGTCGTAGATCGGCGACACGAACAGGGCGTTCCAGAACGGCGTCCCGTCCTTGCGGTAGTTGATGATCTCGATGGCGGCATTCTCACGCGCCGCGATGGCGCGGGCGAGTTCGCGCACCGCCGCGCGGTCGGTCTCCGGCCCCTGCAGGAAGCGGCAATTGCGGTCCAGCACCTCGTCCCGGCCGTAGCCGGTCATCTCCAGGAAGGCGTCGTTGGTGAAGATAATCGGATTGTCGGGAAGACGCGGGTCGCTCACCACCATGGGCATGCGCGAGGCGGCCACCGAGGCGAAGAAGAAGGCCGCGGCCGGGTTCGCCGGAGCCTCTCCCGCGCGGGCGGGGGCACCCGGCCCGTTTTCGCCCTCACGCGGGACGTCCGGCATCTCAGTCATATCCGCGCAATCGGAGGGGCGGGCCCGGCTCGGCGGGCACTAACATTCTTTAAACGCCCCGCGCCGTCTTGGTTTCCTCGGCGGAGGGGATCTTCGTGGTGCCGGTTCGCCGTTCGCCCGCCATCGGCTCATCGCCGCGCGCCGGCCGGCGCGCGGCGATGAGCCGATGGCGGGCGAACGGCGAACCGGCACCACGAAGATCCCCTCCGCCGAGGAAACCAAGACGGCGCGGGGCGTTTAAAGAATGTTAGTGCCCGCCGAGCCGGGCCCGCCCCTCCGATTGCGCGGATATGACTGAGATGCCGGACGTCCCGCGTGAGGGCGAAAACGGGCCGGGTGCCCCCGCCCGCGCGGGAGAGGCTCCGGCGAACCCGGCCGCGGCCTTCTTCTTCGCCTCGGTGGCCGCCTCGCGCATGCCCATGGTGGTGAGCGACCCGCGTCTTCCCGACAATCCGATTATCTTCACCAACGACGCCTTCCTGGAGATGACCGGCTACGGCCGGGACGAGGTGCTGGACCGCAATTGCCGCTTCCTGCAGGGGCCGGAGACCGACCGCGCGGCGGTGCGCGAACTCGCCCGCGCCATCGCGGCGCGTGAGAATGCCGCCATCGAGATCATCAACTACCGCAAGGACGGGACGCCGTTCTGGAACGCCCTGTTCGTGTCGCCGATCTACGACGCGGACGGGACGCTGGTGTACTTCTTCGCCTCGCAGCTCGACGTCTCGCGTCGGCGCGATGCCGAGGACGCCCTCGGCCAGGCCCAGAAGATGGAGGCCCTCGGCCAGCTCACCGGCGGCATCGCCCACGATTTCAACAACCTGCTCCAGGTGATCGTCGGCTACGTCGATATCTTGAGCGCCGGCCTCGACGACCCGGAGACCGACCGCGGTCGCCTCCGGCGGGCCACCGCCAACATCCGGACTGCGGCCGACCGCGCCACCACCCTGACCCAGCAGCTCCTCGCCTTCGCCCGCAAGCAGCGCCTGGAAGGACGCTCGGTGAATCTCACCGACCTCGTGAACGGCATGAGCGACATGGCCGCCCGGACGCTCGGCGAGGCGACCACCATCCGGCTGGATCTCAAGCCCGATCTCTGGAACTGCCGGGTCGACCCGACCCAGGCGGAGGTCGCCCTCCTCAACGTGTTCATCAATGCCCGCGACGCGATGCCGGATGGGGGACGCCTGACCATCACGACGCAGAACCATGTCGTCGCGCCGGGCGCGGGCAACGGTCTGGCGCCGGGCCGCTACGTCACCGTCAGCGTGGCTGACACAGGAAGCGGCATTCCCGCCCATGTCCTCGCTCGGGTGATGGACCCGTTCTTCACCACCAAGGAGGAGGGCAAGGGCACCGGGCTCGGGCTTTCCATGGTCTATGGCTTCGCCAAGCAATCCGGCGGTGCGGCACGGATCGAATCGACCCTGGGGGAGGGCACCATCGTGCGGCTCTCCTTTCCGGCGACGGAGGACGAAGAGGCCGACGCGGTCCCCTCCGCGCAAACCGTCGAGGACGGCACGGGCTCGGAAACCATCCTGATCGTGGACGACCGCGAGGATGTCGCCGAACTCGCGCGCACGATCCTGCGAGATTTCGGCTACGCGACGCTGATGGCGCAGAACGGGCGCGAGGCGCTGGACATCCTCGACGGCGGCGCGACGGTGGACCTGCTCTTCACCGACCTGATCATGCCGGGCGGCATGAATGGGATCACCCTCGCCCGCGAGGCACGCCAGCGACGCCCGGACCTGCGCGTGCTCCTGACCACGGGCT
Organism: Methylobacterium sp.; assembly: GCF_028290105.1. Taxonomy (GTDB): domain Bacteria; phylum Pseudomonadota; class Alphaproteobacteria; order Rhizobiales; family Beijerinckiaceae; genus Methylobacterium. Next base: position 1,442 of record NZ_JAQGKL010000237.1, on the reverse strand, counting down.
ATGCCGAGGCGAGCCTGGAGCGAACCGACGCGGGAGGCTCGGCGTTCGATCTCCTGAGCAAGCCCTACCGCCGGACGGACCTGATCCGCCGCGTCCGGGCGGTCCTCGACGGACCGGCCGTCCTCGGCTGAGCCCGGTGCGGGCCTCCAGCACAGGAGCGTAAAAAATGGCCCAGGGCGACAAGTCGAAATACACCGACAAGCAGAGCCGCAAGGCCGAGCACATCGCCGAGTCCTACGCGGCGCGCGGCGTGCCGGAGGAGGCCGCCGAGGCGCGCGCCTGGGCCACGGTCAACAAGGACGACGGGAGCGGCAAGAAGCCCGGCGGCTCCGGCCGGGCCGGAGCCGCGACCGCGCGCACGCCCGAGCAGCGTTCGGTCTCGGCGAAGAAGGCCGCCGCGACCCGCAGGCGCAACGCGGAAACGGCCCGACACGCGTCCTGACGGACGGCCGCCCGTTCGGCTCCGCGCGAATGTGCGGAGCCGACGTGGTGACTCAGGCCATCGCGGCCTTGAGGTGCGCATCGACCTTGTCCAGGAAGCCGGTGGTCGAGAGCCACTTCTGCTCGGGGCCGACCAGTAGGGCGAGGTCCTTGGTCATGAAACCCTTCTCGACGGTGTCGACGCAGACGGTCTCGAGGGTGGTGGCGAACTTGGCCAGTGCCGCGTTGTCGTCGAGCTTGGCGCGGTGGGCGAGGCCACGGCTCCAGGCGAAGATCGACGCGATGGAGTTGGTGGAGGTCTCCTTACCCTTCTGGTGCTCGCGATAGTGGCGCGTCACCGTGCCGTGCGCGGCCTCCGCCTCGACGGTCCGGCCGTCGGGGGTGAGAAGCACGGAGGTCATCAGGCCGAGCGAGCCGAAGCCCTGCGCCACTGTGTCCGACTGCACGTCTCCGTCGTAGTTCTTGCAGGCCCAGACATAGCCACCCGACCACTTCAGGGCCGAGGCCACCATGTCGTCGATGAGGCGGTGCTCGTAGGTGATGCCGGCGGCATCGAACTTCGTCTTGAACTCGTTCTGGAAGACATCCTCGAACAGGTCCTTGAAGCGGCCGTCATAGGCCTTCAGGATGGTGTTCTTGGTCGACAAGTAGACCGGGTACTTGCGGTTCAGGCCGTAATTCATCGAGGCGCGGGCGAAATCGCGGATCGAGTCGTCGAGGTTGTACATCGCCTGGGCGACGCCGGCGGACGGGAACTTGAAGACCTCCCGCTCGATGACCGTGCCGTCCTCGCCCTCGAACTTGATGGTGAGGCGGCCCTTGCCCGGTACCTTGAAGTCGGTGGCCTTGTACTGGTCGCCGTAGGCGTGACGGCCGACGACGATGGGCTGGGTCCAGCCCGGCACGAGGCGGGGCACGTTCCGGCAGATGATCGGCTCGCGGAAGATGACGCCGCCGAGGATGTTGCGGATCGTGCCGTTGGGCGACTTCCACATCTCCTT
>NZ_JAQGKL010000196.1 GCF_028290105.1 Methylobacterium sp. | reverse complement strand
GGGATGGCTCGCGGCGAACGAGACATGGCCCGGCGGGTGCCAGTCCTGGGTCAGGACCGCGTGCGGAAAGGCCTTCAGCAGGCGGTTGACCGGCGCGATCACCGCCTCGCCATCGGGGACGGCGAGCGCCCCGCCCGGCAGGAAGTCCCCCTGCACGTCGATGACGAGGAGGACGTCCCGCGGGACCGGGATCACGGAATCATCACCGTGGCGCCCGTGGTCTTGCGGCCGGCGAGGTCCCGGTGGACGTCCTGCACGTCCGCGAGTTTCGCCGTGGCGTGGACCGGGATCTTCACCGCCCCGCTCGCCACCACGGAGAACAGGTTCTTGGCCATGGCGTCGAGGGTCTCGCGCTTGCTCGCATGGGCGAAGAGCGAGGGGCGGGTGGCGTAGAGCGAGCCCTTCTGGCCGAGCAGCGCCAGGCTGAAATCGTCCACCGGGCCGGAGGCCGAGCCGAAGCTGACGAACATCCCCAAGGGGCTGATGCAGTCGAGGGAGGCCGGGAAGGTGTCCTTGCCGACCCCGTCATAGACCACCGGCACGCCCTTGCCCCCCGTGATCTCCTTCACGCGGGCGGCGAAATCCTCGTCGCGGTAGAGGATGACGTGGTCGCAGCCATTGGCCCGCGCCAGTTCGGCCTTCTCTTCCGAGCCCACGGTGCCGATGACGGTGGCGCCCAGGTGCTTGGCCCATTGGCAGGCGATCAGGCCGACGCCGCCGGCGGCGGCGTGGAACAGGATGGTGTCGCCGGGCTTCACCGCGTAGGTCCGGTGCAGCAGGTACTCGGCGGTGAGGCCCTTGAGCATCATCGCGGCGGCGGTCTTGTCGTCGACCCCGTCGGCGAGGTGCACGGCGGCGCTCGCCTCGATCACGACCTCCTCCGCATAGGTGTTGGCGGCCGAACCGTAGGCCACGCGCTCGCCGACCCGGAAATCGGTGACGCCCTCGCCGAGCGCCACGACCTCGCCGGCCCCCTCCTTGCCGGGGATGAAGGGCAGCTGCGGCGCCTTGTAGGCGCCCGAGCGGAAGTAGATGTCGATGAAGTTGACGCCGATGGCGGTCTGGCGGACGTGGATCTGACCGGGGCCCGGGGCCGGCACGGTCACGTCCTCGTAGCGCATCACCTCGGGGCCGCCGTATTCGTGAACCCGGATCGCCTTCGACATCGTCGCTCTCCTTAAGCCTGTCGCGTTTGGGCCGTCGTGTCGGGGCGGTCGCGAAGGACCGCCGCCCGATCAGAGGCGACATAGACGGTCGCGGCGCATCCGCAATGGCGGGGAGCCGAATGCCCTCGATCGCCGGGGCGCCGGCATGTTTCCGTTGCGCCGTCGCGCGCTGAGACTGCGCCTCTAGTCTCCCGTTTATCCAATTGCGTCGCCGCGGCCCGCATGGTTAAGGCAGACCAGTCAGCTTGTTCGTCTGGACCAGACGCACCTGAGCTTGTCGAGACACGACTTCTGATGGCGGACCGGCGGCATGGACGAGATCGTGTGGATACGCCCCGCCGAATACGATCCCGCCGTCCAGCCGGGCATGATCCTGCGTCCCGACGTCGGCCTGCCGGCGTTCCGGGTCCTGGCGCGCCGGCTCGTCGTGATGATGTACAATCCGGGCGCGGCCTGGGACATCCGGCCCTTCACCGAGCTCACCCTCCGGATCGTCGAGCCGGCGCCCCCGCATGGGACGACCGATCAGACGAGCCCGGTGAGATAGTAGACGCCGATCACCAGGAACACCGCCGCGGTCTTCAGGAGCGTGATGGCGAAGACGTCCGCATAGGCCTGCCGGTGGGTCAGGCCCGTCACCGAGAGCAGCGTGATGACGGCCCCGTTATGCGGCAGGGTGTCCATGCCCCCGCTCGCCATGGCGGCCACCCGGTGCAGCACCTCCATGGGAATGGAGGCTGCCTGTGCCGCCGCGATGAAGGTGGAGGACATGGCGGCCAGCGCGATGCTCATGCCGCCCGAGGCCGAGCCGGTGATGCCGGCGAGCGCCGTCACCGTCACGGCCTCGTTCACCAGCGGGTTCGGGATCGCCGAGAGCGCGTCGCGGATGACGAGGAAGCCCGGGAGTGCCGCGATCACCGCGCCGAAGCCGTATTCGGAAGCGGTGTTCATGGCCGCCAGCAGCGAGCCCGCCACCGCCGCGCGGCTGCCCTCGGCAAAGCCCGAGGAGACCGGGCGCCAGGCGAAGACCAGCACGGTGAGGATGCCGGCGAGCAGCGCCAGTTCCACCGCCCAAATCGCCGTGACCGGCGCGATCGTGGTGACGAGGGGCTTGTCGAGGCCCGCCAGGACCGTCTCGGCCTTCGGGCCGTAGAGGCGGGGAATGAGTGCCGTGAAGACGAGGTTGGACAGGCCCACCACGACCAGCGGCAGGAGGGCGATGGCCGGGTGCGCGCGGGCGGCCTCGTCCATGACCTGGGGCTCGTTGCTGTGGCCGCTGCCGTAGCCCTCGCCCCGGCGTTTGGCCGAGGCGATGCGGCGGTCGAGATAGGTCACGCCGACCACGAGGATGAAGGCCGCGCCGATCAGCCCGAGCCAGGGCGCGGCCCAGGTGTTGGTCCCGAAGAAGGTGGTGGGGATGATGTTCTGGATCTGTGGCGTGCCCGGCAACGCGTCCATCGTGTAGGAGAACGCGCCGAGCGCGATGGTGCCGGGGATCAGGCGCTTGGGGATGTCGCTGAGGCGGAAGGCTTCGGCCGCGAAGGGATAGACCGCGAACACCACCACGAAGAGCGAGACGCCGCCATAGGTGAGCAGGTTGCAGACCAGCACGATGGAGAGCACCGCGCGGCGCGCGCCGACGAGGTCGATGACGGCGGTGACGATGGAGCGGGAGAAGCCCGACATCTCGATCACCTTGCCGAACACGGCGCCGAGCAGGAAGACGGGGAAGTACAGCTTCACGAAGCCGACCATCTTCTCCATGAACAGGCCCGAGAAGACCGGCAGCACGGCTGACGGATCCGTGAGCAGCACCGCCAGCAGGGCGGCCACCGGGGCGAACAGGATGACGGAAAAGCCCCGGTAGGCCACCAGCATCAGGAAGCCGAGCGCCAGGAGCGCGATGAGCAGGTTCATGGAAACGGCGTCCTCCGGGCGGCCGATGGTCACGGCCTTGCCCAGGATGGTACAAGCCGCGCCCCTGCGGCGCCATCGCGACCTTGACCGGGGCGGCGACACACCTCTGTAAGCGTTAGGTTTCATGGAGAAGGCGGATCCGCCGAGGGCTCGCCCGTCCCATCCGATGCCGTCCAGGAGATCCCGCCCCGTGGTGACAGCGCCTCCCCCTCCTCCTTCCTTCGCGGTCGCCGTGGTGGGTGCCGGCGCGGCGGGCCTGAGCCTCGCCCTGGCGCTCGCCCGCGACGGCATCGCCACCGCCCTCGTCGGCCGGCACGCCCCCGTGGCGGACGGGCGTACCGTGGCGCTTCTCGACGGTTCGGTGCGCTTCTTCGACGCGCTCGGCGTCTGGCCGACCATCGCGCCCCATGCGAGCCCGCTCGCGGAACTCCACATCGTCGACGACACCGGCAGCCTGTTCCGGCCTCCCCCGGCCCGCTTCGTCGCCACCGAGATCGGCCTCGACGCCTTCGGCTGGAACGTGGAGAGCGCGCGCCTCGTCGAGGGCCTGCGCGCGGCGGCGCGGGCCGCCCCGAACCTCACCCTGTTCGAGGACGACGCCGAGGGGTTCGCCGCCGGCGAAACGTCGGCCACGATCACGCTCTGCACGGGCGGCGCGTTGTCGGCGCATCTCGTGGCCGGGGCGGACGGCGCCCGCTCGAAGCTGCGCGAGGCCGCCGGCATCGTGCCGCGCACCTGGTCCTATCCGCAGGGCGCGATCACCACGATCCTCGCCCATACGCGGCCGCACCGCGACGTCTCCACCGAGTTCCACACTCGGCAGGGGCCCTTCACCCTGGTGCCGCTGCCGGGCGGCCACCGCTCCAGCCTCGTCTGGGTGATGGGCGAGGGCCCGGCCAAGCGTATGGCCGCCCTCGACGACGACGCCCTGGCCCGGGCGGTGGAGCATCAGGCGCAGGCGATGCTCGGGTCCATGCGGATCGACGGGCCGCGCGGCCTCGTGCCGATGCGGGGCCTGTCCCTGGCCAGCCCCGTGGCTCCCCGCCTCGCCCTGATCGGCGAGGCCGCCCACGTCTTCCCGCCCATCGGCGCGCAGGGGCTGAACCTGGGCCTGCGCGACGCGGCGTCCTTGCGCGACGCGGTGATCCAGGCGGTGGGGGATGGACGCGATCCGGGTTCACGCGCGGCGCTCGCCGGCTTCGCACGATCGCGCCGCCTCGACGCGCGCCTGCGCACCACGGCGGTGGACGCGCTCAACCGCAGCCTGCTCGCCAGCCTCGTGCCGGTGGATGCCGTGCGCGGGCTCGGGCTGCTCGCCATGACGACGATCGGGCCCTTGCGCCGCGTCGTCATGCGCGAGGGCGTGCTGCCGCGTCTCGGCGCGCCGAGCCTGATGCGCTGAGCCCGATGCCGAGGCTCGGCGCTCGCCGAGGCTCAGCGCCCGGCGACGACGCTCTGGACCGGGGCCTCCTGCAAGGCCCTGTGGTTGAGGGCACCGGTGGCGAGTTCCGCCGGACCCGCCTCGCCGCCCCGGAAGGCGGTGCCGGCCCGGCCCAGGGCCGCGCCGTGCGCGAACAGGGCTTTCATGTACCCCTGGTCGAAGGGGGCGGCGGAGGTCTGCCGGAAGCGGTCGTCGATCTGCGCCACCTCGAGGTCGAGGCTGGTGCGCTGGGCGAAGGCTTCGGCCAGCGCCAGGGCGGCACGCGTCTGCGCCTTGATCGCCGCCGACATCGAGCGGCCGAGCACGCTCAGAGTCGTGCGCGAGGCCATCTGGAAGTCCGGCGTCAGGCTGTTGTTCACGACGAGGTAGACCCGGTGCGTCGGCAGGGGCGCCGGGGCCTTGGCCAGGAGCATCGATTCGGGGGCGAGAAAGTAGGGCGCGGTGGTGCCGCCGTCGTCGTGCATCTCCTGGAAGCGCTTGTCCGGGACCGTCTTCGATCCGCCCTTGTCCGAGGCCCTTTGGCCCTCCGCCACCACCTCGATCATCACCGGCGGGAACACCCCCGGCACGGCGGAGGAAGCCAGGATCACCGAGCGGAACAGCGCCAGCGCCTTGGGGCCGCCGGCTTCCGCGATGGCGCCCATGTCCCACAGGACCGGGCGCTCGGCATCCACCGCCGTGGTCGCCACGAGGAGGCGCCGGCCCTTGGCGTGCTCGGCCGCCACCGCCTTCAGGAGGGACGGCGTCACCGCCCGGTCGATGCGGCGCTTCAAGGGCCAGGTGTCGGTGAGGGCCTCGCTGGTGCCGCCGAATTCGAACACGTCGGCGGCCGAGACCTCCGTGTAGTTCTGACGCAGGGCCGCGTCGCCGGAGGCCCCGATGAAGGCGAAGGGCGCGATCATCGCGCCGGTGCTGACGCCGGTGATGATTCCGAACGCGGGGCGAGTTCCGGCCTCGCTCCAGCCGTTGAGCAATCCGGCCGCGAAGGCGCCGTTCTCGCCGCCCCCCGAGAGCACGAGCCAGGGCTCTCCGGCGGCCGACGCCCCCTCGACGAGGGCACGGAACGCGGCCGCGTCGTCGCCCGGGATCCGTACGCGGGGAACGAGCCCCTCGGGACGGGCCGTGCCGGCCTCGGCGGCGGTGAAGGCCACGCGCTCGGTCTGGCGTGCCTCGCCTGGCTTGTTCCGTTCGGTAGCCAGGGAGATCTGCGGGAGAACTAGGCCCATCAGGGCCGCGGCGAACAGCGCACGATGCCGGAGCCGGTTCCGCCTGATCGATGATCCGGACATGGGTCCGTCCTTCATCTTGGATGAGGTGCCCGCCTCCAGTCACAAAACGCGGGCTTGCGACTCACGTTCCGAATGGAACGCCTGTTCCGGTTGTAGGGCAAACGGTTTGTGTGCGTCGACACACCTTTACGAGGGGGTAGCCCTTGAACTAACCGCTGGAGCAGGATCCAAACCCGCAAAAATCCTCGATCCGCAAGAAGAACCGGAGCCTGAGACGCCGATGAAATTGCCCCGCCGCTTCTTCCAGCCCCTCGCCACCGGCGCCCCGGCTCCCTTCCGCGAGCTTCCCGTCAAGCTGGAGCGGATGATCCACTTCGTGCCGCCCCACAACGAGAAGGTGCGCTCCCGCGTGCCGGAGCTCGCCGCCACCGTCGACGTGGTGCTGGGCAACCTCGAAGACGCGGTGCCGGTCGACCAGAAGGAGGCCGCCCGCAAGGGCTTCGTGGCGATGGCGCAGGCCACCGATTTCGCCAGCACCGGCACGGGTCTCTGGACACGCATCAACGCCCTGAACAGCCCCTGGATTCTCGACGACCTGTTCGAGATCGTGTCCCAGGTCGGGACTAAGCTCGACGTGGTGATGGTGCCCAAGGTCGAGGGACCCTGGGACATCCACTACATCGACCAGCTGCTGGCCCAGCTCGAGGCGCGGCACGGCGTGACGAAACCCATCCTCGTCCACGCCATCCTGGAGACCGCCGAGGGGGTCGCCAACGTCGACGCGATCGCGAGTGCCTCGCCGCGCATGCACGGCATGAGCCTGGGGCCCGCCGACCTCGCGGCCTCGCGCGGCATGAAGACCACCCGCGTCGGTGGCGGCCACCCGGATTACCGCGTCATCGCCGACCCGACGAGCGACGGCGCCGCCCGGGCGAGCGCCCAGCAGGACCTCTGGCACTACACCATCGCGAAAATGGTCGATGCCTGCATGGCTAACGGCCTCAAGGCCTTCTACGGCCCGTTCGGCGACTTCTCGGACGCAGAGGCCTGCGAGGCCCAGTTCCGCAACGCCTTCCTGATGGGCTGCGCCGGGGCCTGGACTCTGCACCCGAATCAGGTCGCCATCGCCAAGCGGGTCTTCGCCCCCGACCCGGCGGAGGTCGCCTTCGCGGTGCGGATCGTCGAGGCGATGCCGGACGGCACCGGCGCGGTAATGCTCGACGGCAAGATGCAGGACGACGCCACCTGGAAGCAGGCCAAGGTCATCGTCGACCTCGCGAAACTCGTGGCCGAGAAAGATCCGGAGCTGGCCAAGACCTACGGTCTGGCCTGAGCCTTCTCCGGGCCCGACGCGTCATCGGCGGCGCGCCGCCGATGACAACCGGCACGCGGCGTCTTATCTGGCCGATCATGACCGACACGTTGACCGCCGATCCCATGATGAGAACCGCCAAGTTCGGCCTCGGTGCCGTCGTGCGCCACCGCATCTACCCGTTCCGCGGCATCGTCTTCGACATCGACCCGGTGTTCGACAACACCGAGGAATGGTGGCTGGCGATTCCCGAGGAGGTCCGTCCGCGCAAGGACCAGCCCTTCTACCACCTGCTCGCCGAGAACGCGGAGAGCGAGTACGTCGCCTACGTCTCCGAGCAGAACCTCGTGCCCGACACTTCGGGCGAGGCCCTGCGCCATACCGGCATCGCCGAGGTGTTCGAGCGCGACGCCGATGGCCATTACCGCATGCGCGGGCCGGCCCACGCGAACTGATACGGCCTCCCGCTTGATCAAAGCGGTGGCCGTATCGGCGAGCCGGCGCTGCGTCTGAGCGGAACCGGATCGGCAGTCGCACGCGGCAAAACGCGAAAAGGCCAGGCACCCTGCCTGGCCTTTTCTTCGTGTCGTGGGGCCGGTCGCGAAAGCGACCGGCTGTCCGATCGCTCAGGGCTTGGGAGCGGGAGCCGGTGCGGCCGGTGCCGCGGCGCCGCCCTGCTGCTCCAGCTTCTTGCGCATGTCCTCGCTGCGCTTCTCCAGCTCGGCCTGGAGCTTCTTCTGCTGCTCTTCCAGAACCTTCGGGTCGATGGCCGGGCCGTCGAAGGCCTTGCCGAAGCCGGTGATCGGCACCGCGAAGGTGACTTCGCGCTGGGTCTGGTTCTGGACGCTGACGTTGAGGGCGCTGCCCTTCTTCATCGCGTTGATGAGTTCCGGGCCGACGCCGCCGGCTTCCGCGAAGCAGCCGTTGGGGAAGCAGACCGCGAACTTGCCCGCCGTGCCCTGCTGGCCGTCGACGGTGAAGCGGATGCCCGGCTGCAGCAGCAGGCCGAGGGGCAGGAGGAAGCGGACCACGCGGGCTTCCTGCTTCTGCGCCGCGTTCTTCATCTCGTAGACGGCGACCGCGAGGACCGGCTGGCCCTGGTCGGAGACGAAGTCACGGGTGGTGTAGCAGACGTCGGTGCCGCTGCCCTGGTCCTTGCCGCAGACCTTGGTCCATTCGGTCTGGGCCGGATCGGACTTCACGTTGACGATCTGCGGGCCGGTCTGGGCCGCATTGGTGGGCGCGCCGGCGGGAGGGGCCGTCGGGGCGGGGGCGGCCGGAGCCGGGGCCTTGCCCTTGGGCGCCTGCGCGAGGGCCGGTCCGCTGAGGCCCGCGAGAGCGAGGAACGCGGCGGCATACAGCGGGCGCGCGGGACGGTTGGCGAAGAACATCAGCTCTGACCCCTTGGGATGTGGCGTATTGGGATGTGGCGTCGTTGGATGTGACGTAACGGATTCGGCTCGCGGGATGCGCCTCGAAGTTGGGGCGCGGATTCGCATCGAACGCTTCGGACTTCAAGGGCGCATCGGGCATCGGGGCGACGTTCCGGCCTGGAGCCCGGCGGATTCGACGCGCCGGACCACCGGAATGGCTCCCCTCTGACCGAGATCTGGAATGGACCGGGCCGCACCGGCGCGGCGGAAACCCTCCGCCCCCGCCCGGCAAACCCCGTCCGGAAAACCTCTGGACCGCGCCGGCCAGCGGCGCATCCCCGTCTGAACGACAGGGCGGCCTGCTTTCCCCCCGAATGCGGCGAAGACATGACACCGCCGCCGCGGCGGCGGCGTCAGGCCGGAGATCGGCGGGCGCTGAACGGGTTCGGGAGGTTTTAAGCCGGGTTTAACCCTAAGGCTTCATGAACGACGGGTAGCGGGAGTCAGCGCACGTGTCGGCGCAGCAAGCAGCCCATCTTCTCGAATCCGTACGGGCGGGGATTCCCCTGTCCCGGGTTCGCGCCCTGACGCCCGGCGTGCCCGCCCGCGACCGTGCGGCCCTGGTCGGGCCGGACGCGGCGCCAGCGTCCGGCGGGCAAGGGTCTCTCGTCCAGAGTGCGAGCGGGCAGGCTTCTACCGGGCAAGGCCCTGCCGGCCCCGGCCCGGACGGCGTCCGGGCCTCGCCCCGGGCGCAGCGCCTCTGCACCCTGCTGGCGGCCACCGCCCACGCCCATCCCCAGCGCCTCGCCTTCATCGATCCGCCGCACAAGCCGCTCTGGAGCGGGCGGCCCGCCATCACCTGGACCTACGCGGCGGCGGCCGAGATCGTGGCCCGCCTCGCCAACGGCCTGCGCACCTGGCGCCTGGCCCCGGCCAGCCGCATCGGCATCGCGCTCGCCGGCAGCTCCGAGAGCTTCCTCGCCTATCTCGCGGTGGAGGCGGCCGGGCACATCCCCTGCCTGCTGCCGCTGGCCCTCGACGAGGAGGCCCTGCTCGCCGCCGTGCAGGCGGCGGCCCTGCCCGCCGTGATCACCCAGACCCGCTTCGGCGCACTCAACCCGGCCGAGCGCCTGTGCCGGGTCGCGGTGCGTTATTTCGGCCTGCGCTACCTCGCCGCCTTCGGGCCCGACGTCCCCGACGGCGTGATCAACCTCGACGCGATGGCGCTCGACCAGGCGGGCGGCCCCTTCGCGGACGGGCCCGGCGGGCTGATCAGCTTCGCGGGCGGCGATCCCGCGCGCCCCGTCCACCGCAGCGGCGATGCGCTGCTCGCGGCCATCGCCGTCTACCGCGTCACCGCGGGCGTGCTGCCGGGCGACCGCATCCTCACCCTGTTGCCGCAGAGCGACCTGCGCGGCCTCGTCACCGGCCTCGGCGTGGCCCTGGTCGCCGGCGCCGGCCTGGAGACGCTGCCGGTCTTCGAGGCCCGCAGCTTCGCCGCCAGCCTCGAACGGCCGCTCCCGACCCAGCTCGTCGCGCCCGCCGCCCTGGAGCGCAACCTCGCCGCGAGCCGGCTGCCGGAGACCCTCGATTCCATCGTCCTGGCGCATCGCGCCCCCGGGCATCTCGGTCAGCGCTGGCTGACCCCGCGGGCGGGACGCCCGATCGTGGACGTGGTCGCCTTCGACGAGACCGCGCTGCTCACCGGCGCCCGGGAAGCCAACGACGTCGCCCTCACCCTGACGTA
>NZ_JAQGKL010000188.1 GCF_028290105.1 Methylobacterium sp. | reverse complement strand
GTGTCGGTCTCGCCATGGGTCATGCCCATGCCGCCGCCCACCGTCACGTTCCAGCCCGTGAGCTGGTTCTTCTTGTCCAAGATGGCGATGAAGCCGAGATCGTGGGCGAAGATGTCGACCTCGTTCGAGGGCGGCACCGCGATCACGGTCTTGAACTTACGCGGCAGGTAGGTCTTGCCGTAGACGGGCTCGACTTCGGCGACATCCTCGCCGCCGACCACGCGCTCGCCGTCGAGCCAGATCTCGCGCCAGGCATTCGTCTTGGGCAGCAGCGAATCCGAGATGTCCTTGCCGAGCTGGTAGGCGGCCTTGTGGGCGCCGCTCTGGGCCGGGTTGGTCGCCGCCATCACGTTGCGGTTGACGTCGCCGCAGGCCGCGATGGTGTCGAGCAGCGTCGCGTCGATGGCCGCCATCGTGCGCTTGAGGTTCGACTTGATGACGCCGTGATACTGGAAGGTCTGGCGCGTGGTCGCGCGGAGCGCCCCGCCCGCATAGGTCGTGGCGATCTCGTCCAGCGCCAGCCACTGCTTCGGGGTGACCACGCCGCCGGCAATGCGCAGGCGGATCATGAAGCTGAAGGCCTTCTCCAGCTTCTTCTTCGTGCGCTCCGCGCGGATGTCGCGGTCGTCCTGCATGTACATCCCGTGGAACTTCACGAGCTGGCCGTCATCCTCGGAGATCGCGCCGGTGGCGTGCTTGAGGAGGCCGTCGGCGAGCGTGCCGCGCAGGTAGCCGGACGCGATCTTGAGATGCTCGTTATGCGCGAGCCCGGCCGACCGGGCGGCTTCCGCCTCGGTGATCGGGCGATCGACCGGCGGGGTCTCGTAGGTGCGGGGCGGGGTCTGCTCGGCCATGGCGGGATTCCGGTCTTCTTCGGTCAAAGTCTATGCGGTCGGTGCGCCTCCCCCCTCTGCGGGAGAGGGTGGCCCGCTGGGCGGGCCGGGTGAGGGAGCGCGCTGTCCGGAGAGGCTGCCCCTCACCCGCCTGCTCCACAGGCACCCTCGTCCACGATAGGGCGAGGTTTCCGTTCTGCGTCCTTAGTAGACGTCCTGCTGGTAGCGGTGCGCGCGTTCCAGTGACGCAACCGCCGCCTCGGCGTCGGCGGGGCTCAGGGACTTCACGTCCTGGTAGGCCTTCACCACGGCGTTGCGCACGTCCTTGGCCATCCGGTTCGCGTCGCCGCAGACGTAGAAGCTGGCACCGCCCTCGAGCCAGGCGACGACCTCCTTGGCGTGATGGGCGATCCGATCCTGGACGTAGATCTTCTCCGGCTGGTCGCGCGAGAAGGCGACGTCAATCTGGGTGAGCGAACCGTCCTCCAGCGCCTCCTGCCATTCGAGCTGGTAGAGGAAGTCGTGGGTGAAGTGCCGGTCGCCGAAGAACAGCCAGGAGCGGCCCGGCGCTTCCACGGCCCGGCGCTCCTGCACGAAGGCGCGGAACGGCGCGACGCCGGTACCGGGGCCGACCATGATGATGTCGGTGGCCGGGTCCTGCGGCAGGCGGAAGTGGCGGTTGGGCTTCAGCTTCACCCGCAGCTTGGCGCCGTTTTTCACGCGGTCGGCGATATGGGTCGAGGTGACCCCGGAGCGCGCCCGGCCGTGGGTCTCGTAGCGCACCGCCGCGATGGCGAGATGGACTTCATCCCCGACTTCCCTGCGCGAAGAGGCGATGGAATAGGCGCGGGGCGGCAACGGCCGGGTGATGGTGTTCAGGTGCTCCGGCGTCAGTTTTGCCGGGAAGCTCTGGATGAGGTCGATGAGATGGCGGCCCTCGATCCAGGCCTTGGCCTCACCGCTCTCGATCAGCTTCTGCGCGTCGGCGTGGCCCGTGGCCTTGACGAAGCGCTCCACGGTTGTGGCCGACAGGGTGGTGATGTCGCGCTCGGCCAGCAGCGCCTGGCGCAGGGCGGCGTCGCCCGAGAGGCCGGTGGCCGCCAGGATCTCGTCGACGAGGGCCGGGTCGTTCTCCGGGTAGATCTCCAGGGAGTCGCCGGGCTCGTAGGCCGGTGCCCCATCCTCGAATTCGAGGGCGAGGTGGATCGTCTCCTTGTCGGAGCGCGAGGAATTCAGGTTCACGTGGTCGACGACCTCGACCACCCGCGGCTCGCGGCTCGGCTCGGCGTCCTCGTCGTCCTCGACGGCCCGCGCCGCGAAATCGACGGCCACCACGTTGTCCGCGCTCGGCGGCGGAGTCAGGGCCTTGAGGGTGTTCTTGATCCAGTCGGCGGCCGGCTTGTCGAAATCGAGGTCGAGGTCGGCGCGCTCATGGGCGCGCTTGGCGCCCAGCGCCTCGAAGCGCGCGTCGAGCGCCTTACCGATGGCGCAGAATTCCGCGTAGGACGTGTCGCCGAGCGACAGCACGGCGAACTCGACGCCGTCGAGGCGCGGCGCCCCGTCGCCCATGAGTTCGCCATAGGCCCGGGTCGCCCGCGCCGGCGGCTCGCCCTCGCCCCAGGTCGCGGCGATGGCGACCACGCGCTTTTCCTTGGCGAGGCTCGCGACATCAAGGTCGAAGAAATCGACGACCTTCGGCTTGAAGCCATTCTTGCGCGCGAGCTTGGCCACATCGCCGGCCAGCTTCTCGGAGTTGCCGGATTCGCTGGCGAACAGGATCGTCAGTGGCTCGGCGGCCTTCGGGGGGGCTGCCGGCACGGCGGCGACCTGAGGGGCGCCCCCGGCGTCGAGGCCGGCGAGGAAGCCCGCGAGCCATGCCCGCTGGATCGGGGTCGCCGCGCCGAGGACGGCGTCGAGACTCGCGCGTTCGGTGTCGCCGAAGGGAGCCGTGCGGGGGAGAATCGCGTGTCGTGCCATATCCGAAGCCATGTCGTCCTGAGAGGCCGGCTGTCAACGGGGTTGTCCGTTTTACAGAACGACGTCACGGTAGAAGGAGCTGCCTGCGCGTGCAGTGCAAAAGAGTTTTTTATTCTCCGGCCACCACGGACAGCGCCGGGGTGAAGCGTCCGTTGCTGGGTGGGGCCGGAAGGGGCAGGGCCGTGGTGGACTTGACCTTTTCCATCGCGAACCGGGACGTCACGTTCTTGAGCGGCAGGGTCGCGATGAGATGCTTATAGAACGTATCGTAGGCGCGCATATCTGCGACCACGACGCGCAGCATGTAATCCACATCGCCGGCCATCCTGTAGAATTCGAGCACTTCCGGCATGGCCGAGACCGTCGCGGCGAAGCGTTCCAGCCACTCGCGGGAGTGGTCCGCGGTCTCGATGGAGACGAACACGGTGAGCCCGAGACCGAGCTTGACCGGATCGAGCACGGCCACGCGCCGGTCGATGACGCCGTCGGCCTCCAGGCGCTGGATGCGTTTCCAGCAGGGCGTCTGCGACAGGCCGACCCGCTCGCCGATGGTGGCGATGGAGAGGGTGGCGTCCTGCTGCAGCAGCGCGAGGATCTTCAGGTCGATCGAATCCAAGGCCGGCCTCGTGTCGTTCGAGGATCGCGGCGGCGTGCGGGGTGACACGCTGCAACGACCCGATGAGAAGGATTTTTCTTCGCTCGGCAACGGATTCGTGATCGGCGCCGTTGCGGCAGGGTGGTGGTCACGGATGGGGATTGCCCCTCGGGGATAGCCGCCATGCCTTGACAGCGTTCGTTATAGCGAACATTTCACGTCCTAGACAAGACAGCAGTGCAAAGTCTCTCATGACCTCTCAACTGGAAAACGCGGCGCGGGACCTCGCGTCCGCGCTGGGCGGCCTGGACCTGAAGGGCCGCATCGCGCTCATCGAGGCCACGGTGCCGGGCCGTCTCGTGTTCACCACCAGCCTCGGCATCGAGGATCAGGCGCTCACGCACGCGGTCGCGATGCACAAGGGGCGGACCGAGATCGTCACCCTGGATACCGGCCGCCTCTATCCCGAGACCTACGATACCTGGAGCGAGACCGAATCCGCCTACGGCATCCGCATCCGCGCCTATGCGCCGGAGCGCGAGGCCGAGGAGCGGTTCGTCGTGCAGGAGGGCATCAACGGGTTTCGCCGTTCGGTGGCCGCGCGCCAGGCCTGCTGCGGCTTCCGCAAGGTCGAGCCGCTGGGCCGTGCCCTTGATGGCGCGGCGGGATGGCTCACGGGCCTGCGCGCCGGGCAATCCGCCAACCGCGCCGACACGCCCCTCGCCGAGGCGGACGAGGCGCGGGGGCTGATCAAGATCAATCCGCTGGCCGACTGGACCCGCGCCGACGTCGAGCGCTTCGTGTCCGACAACTACATCCCCTACAACGTGCTGCACGACCGCGGCTTCCCCTCCATCGGCTGCGCGCCCTGCACCCGGGCGATCCGCGTCGGCGAGGACGAGCGCGCCGGGCGCTGGTGGTGGGAGCAGGCCTCCAAGAAGGAGTGCGGCCTGCACGTCCACGCCCCGGAGGAGAACGTCGCGCCCGGACAGGAAGCGGCGGCCTTCGAGACCACGAAACACGCAAAACCCCTGGAGATGGCCCGATGAGCGCCGCACCCCTCACCACCCACGCGGCGAGCCGGTCCGAGCGGCTCACCCACCTGCAGCGCCTGGAAGCCGAGAGCATCCACATCATGCGGGAGACGGTCGCCGAGACCGAGAACCCGGTGATGCTCTACTCCATCGGCAAGGATTCCTCGGTGCTTCTGCACCTGGCGCTCAAGGCTTTCGCGCCGGGGCGCCTGCCGTTCCCGCTGATGCACATCGACACCACGTGGAAGTTCAAGGAGATGATCGCGTTTCGCGATCAGCGCGCCAAGGACCTCGGCCTCGACCTCATCGTCCACACCAACCAGGAAGGTCTGGCCCGCGGCGTCGGACCGATCACCCACGGTTCGGAAGTCCACACCGACGTGATGAAGACGCAAGGGCTGCGTCAGGCCCTCGACAAGCACAAGTTCGATGCGGCCTTCGGCGGCGCGCGCCGCGACGAGGAGGCCTCGCGCGCCAAAGAGCGCATCTTCTCGCTGCGCACCGCCCAGCATCGCTGGGACCCGAAGCGCCAGCGCGCCGAGCCCTGGCACGTCTACAATCTCAGGAAGAAGCGCGGCGAATCCCTGCGGGTGTTCCCGATCTCGAACTGGACCGAGCTCGACGTCTGGCTCTACATCGAGCAGGAGAACATCCCCATCGTTCCGCTCTACTTCGCCAAGCCCCGTCCGGTGGTGGAACGCGAGGGCCAGCTCATCCTCGTGGACGACGAGCGCCTGCCGCTGGAGCCGGGCGAGACGCCGAAGGAAATCTCCGTCCGCTTCCGCACCCTGGGCGACTACCCGCTCACCGGCGCCGTGGAGAGCGGCGCCGCAACCCTGCCGGAGATCATCGGCGAGACCCTGGCCACCCGGACCTCGGAGCGCCAGGGCCGCGTGATCGACAAGGATGGTGCCGGCGCCATGGAGCGCAAGAAGCAGGAGGGCTATTTCTAAGATGACGATCCATCAGACTCCCCAGTCCTTCGGCTACGACGCCTTCCTGACCGCGCACCAGAACAAGGAGGTGCTGCGCTTCATCACCTGCGGTTCCGTGGATGACGGCAAGTCGACCCTGATCGGTCGCCTCCTGCACGACACCAAGCAGATCTTCGACGATCAGGTCACGGCCCTGCAGCGCGATTCGCGCAAGCACGGCACGCAGGGCGCCGAGATCGATCTGGCGCTCCTCGTGGACGGCCTCCAGGCCGAGCGCGAGCAGGGCATCACCATCGACGTCGCCTACCGGTTCTTCTCCACCGAAAAGCGCTCCTTCATCGTCGCCGACACCCCTGGCCACGAGCAGTACACCCGCAACATGGCCACCGGCGCCTCAACGGCGGACGTGGCGGTGATCCTCGTCGACGCGCGCCAGGGCCTGACCCGACAGACCCGCCGGCACGCGCTCCTCGTCTCGCTGCTCGGCATCAAGCGCGTGGCGCTCGCCGTGAACAAGATGGATCTGGTCGGCTGGTCGGAGAGCCGGTTCGAGGAGCTTGTCGCGGCCTTCGACGCCTATGCCGGGCCGCTCGGCTTCACGGAGGTGCGGGCGATCCCCCTCTCGGCCAAGAACGGCGACAATGTCGTGCTGCCGGCCGCGGGCGCTCCCTGGTACAAAGGCACGCCGTTGCTGCAGTACCTCGAAGAGGTGCCGGTGCGCGTCGAGGAGCAGGCCGCCCCCTTCCGCCTTGCGGTGCAGTGGGTCAACCGGCCGAATTCCGAGTTCCGGGGCTTTGCCGGCCTGATCGCCAGCGGGCGGGTGGCGCCCGGGGACGCCGTCATCGTCGAGCCCTCGGGCCGGACCTCGACGGTCGCGCGCATCTACACCGCCGACGGCGACCTGCCCCACGCGGTGGAAGGCCAATCCGTGACCCTGGTGCTCGCCGACGAGATCGACGCCTCGCGCGGTTCGGTGATCGTCACCGCCGACGCGCCGATGCGGGTGACCGACAGCATCGACGCCCGCCTGTTCTGGGCGGCCGAGAGCGAATTGCTGCCCGGTGCCACGCTGCTCGCCAAGATCGGCACCGTCACGGTCAACGCCGTCGTCACCACGATTCGCACCCGCATCGACCCCGAGACGGGCAAGCCGGAGCCGGCCGCTCGCCTCGTCGCCAACGACATCGCCGACGTCACCCTCAGCCTGGACCGGGCGGTGGCGGTGGATGCCTACACGGCGAACCGCGACACCGGCGGCTTCATCCTGATCGATCGCGAATCGACCGACACGGCGGCCCTCGGGCTGATCCAGGCGGACGCCTCCGCGACCTCCCTCAAGGACGAGCCGGAGGAGGTGCGCGCCAAGCGCTCGGGCGGCGGCTTCCTGTCCAGGCTGCGCTGGGTCTTCGGGGGGATCTGACCCCCCGACCTCACCTTCGCGACACGTCTCCGCGACACGTCAGGTGCGTCCAGCGGACGAGCCCGGCATCGCGCGGAGCGGGCTTCAGCCCCGGCCCGGACATTCCGGACCGGGGTTCTGCTGTTTGGAGGGTCAGTCCGGCTGTACCGGTTCGCCGATCCCGAGTTCGGCCCCGAACCGCTCCGCCACGTAGGCGTCGAGGTCGAAGGTGTCGTCGGGCACCTGGAACATGAAGCGCTCGGCGATCTGCGTCACCAGGATGTCCGGCAGGGTGCGCTCGACATAAGCCCAGTCGATCGAGGTCGACCAGATGAAATGCACCTCGCGAAACGTCTCCGCGAGCATGATCATCAGCATCGACGGCGCGAAGTGCGAATAGGAATCGCCGAACAGGACGAGGCGGCGGGGGTCCGCATCCGGCGACGCGTT
Source organism: Methylobacterium sp. (assembly GCF_028290105.1). Taxonomy (GTDB): domain Bacteria; phylum Pseudomonadota; class Alphaproteobacteria; order Rhizobiales; family Beijerinckiaceae; genus Methylobacterium. Next base: position 9,587 of record NZ_JAQGKL010000188.1, on the reverse strand, counting down.
GCGATAGATGACGTGTGCGCCGACATGGAGCGTGTTGATCGCACCAGCCGCCTCCCGCGCCTCGACGATGGGGCTTGCGTAATGGCGCACGGAGTCCCGCTGAAGGGCATAGAAGCGCGCGAGTTCCGATTGCGGCGGATCGAGCTGCCCGCCGAGGTCTCCCTGGAACTCTTGCTCGTCGAAGGGCCGTTGGGGAAAATCCTCGCGCGGGACCGCGCCGAGCGCTTCACACAGCGCCTGATAGGCGACGAGCCGCCCGGCGAAGGACCAGTGGCTGTCGGTGCGGAAGTAGAGATCCTCGCTGTCAGATCTCTTGCGGAACGCCGTCACGAGATCGAGGCAGGCGCGGCGCACCAGCGGATGCCAGATCAGGCTCTGACGCAGGCGCAGGGCCGGCGACAGCCGCTGGTCGATCTCGAGATCCCGCAGCAGGTGATCGTAGACCGTCAGTTTTTCCGGCACTGTCAGGTGCAGGTAGGTGGTGCCCAGGCTCTCGCAGCGCCGGCTCCGGGAAATGAGCAGCGCTTTCCAGTCCATGAGCCGCTGCTTCATGGCCTGCGTTTCGCTGAACTGTCCGATCACGTTGTTGCTGCCCGCCGTCAGAAACAGCCAGCCGTCGCGTCCCTCGTGCACGAAGGCCGCCAACTCATCAGGCATCCATGGTCCTCTCCCGGCCTGAATCCGTGTGCCGCCAGCGCTTAACGCGACGACGGTTCACCGGCAACCGAGTGCTGGATCACGGATCTGAGCCAAGCGCGCGCATTGACTTGGCCGCAGACTTGCTCAGGTGAACCGCCGCCACTAGGGTCCGCCCGCGCCGGGGCAGGTCGATGACGCCGCCCCGCCCGCGGCCTCGACCACCGACCTTCAGGAGCACCCCATCATGGGCTTTCTGTCCGACGCCTTGTCCCGCGTGAAGCCCTCCGCGACCATCGCGATGACGCAGAAGGCGCGCGAGCTGAAAGCGCAGGGCATGGACGTGATCAGCCTCTCCGTGGGCGAGCCTGATTTCGATACGCCCCAGCACATCAAGGACGCGGCCATCGAGGCGATCCGCCGGGGCGAGACCAAGTACCCGCCCGTGTCCGGCATCGTACCCCTGCGCGAGGCGATCGCCAGGAAGTTCAAGCGAGAGAACGGCCTCGACTACAAGCCGTCCCAGACCATCGTCGGCACCGGCGGCAAGCAGGTGATCTACAACGCGCTCCTGGCGACACTGAACCCCGGCGACGAGGTCGTCATCCCGCGTCCCTATTGGGTGTCCTATCCGGAGATGGTGGTTCTGTGCGGCGGCACCCCGGTCTTCGTCGAGACCGACATGGAGCACGACTTCAAGCTTCAGCCCGAGGATCTCGAGCGGGTGATCACGCCCAGGACCAAGTGGATCATCCTCAATTCGCCCTCGAACCCGTCGGGCGCGGCCTACGCGCATGCCGAGCTGAAGAAGATCACCGACGTCCTGATGCGTCACCCGCATGTCTGGGTGCTCACCGACGACATGTACGAGCACCTGACCTACGGCGACTTCGCCTTCGTCACCCCGGCGCAGATCGAGCCCGGCCTCTACGAGCGCACGCTGACCATGAACGGCGTCTCGAAGGCCTACGCGATGACGGGCTGGCGTATCGGCTACGCCGCCGGTCCCGAACACCTGATCAAGGCAATGGACTTCGTCCAGGGCCAGCAGACCTCCGGTGCCACGACGATCTCGCAATGGGCGGCGGTGGCAGCCCTGGAGGGCACGCAGGCCCATCTCGCCGAGTTCCGCGCCGCCTTCCAGACCCGGCGCGACCTCGTCGTCTCGATGCTGAACCAGACCAACGGCCTCAAGTGCCCGACGCCGGAGGGCGCGTTCTACGTCTATCCGTCCTGCGCCGAGACGATCGGGCGCAAGACCCCGACCGGCAAGGTCATCGAGACCGACGAGGATTTCGTGGTCGAGCTGCTCCAGGCCGAGGGGGTCGCCGCCGTCCACGGCTCCGCTTTCGGGCTCGGGCCCAACCTGCGCATCTCCTACGCCACCTCCAACACCGCCCTCGAGGAAGCCTGCACCCGCATCCAGCGCTTCTGCGGCTCGTTGAGCTGAGCGACGGGTCGCGGGGAGGCTCGCGGCTTGCTTCTCGGACGACCGCGCCCTCGGTGTTGAGCCGGGGCGCGGTCGTTCCCGCTTCGGAAGGTGCCGTCATGACGACCATCGCCATTCTGGCCGCCGGTGCCATGGGCAGCGCCATCGCGGCCCGCCTCACCGGGCGCGGCGCCCGGGTCGTCACGGTGCTGGAGGGGCGCAGTGCCGCGACCCGCGCGCGGGCCGAAGGCGCCGGCATGGTCGCTGTCGACGATGCCGGCCTGATGCAGGCCGACCTCCTGCTCTCGATCGTGCCGCCGGCCGATGCGGCGCCGCTCGCCCGGAGCCTGTTGCCGGCACTTGCGGCGGCCGAGCGCAAGCCCGTCTACGTCGATTGCAACGCCGTCAACGTGCAGACGGTGCGTGCCGTCGCGGACCTCGTCGCACCGACCGGCGCGGCGTTCCTCGATGCCGCGATCATCGGCCTTCCGCCGCGTTTCGAGGGCCCGGGCCCGCGCATCCATGTCGCCGGCGACGCCGTCGACGCGCTGCTGCCCCTGCGCGCCCTCGGCCTCGACATCCGCCCGATGAGCGGGGGCATCGGCGCCGCCTCGGCGCTGAAGATGTCCTATGCGGGTATCAACAAGGGACTGACGGCGCTCGCGGCCCTGATGGTCCTGGCCGCCGAGCGCGCCGGAGCGGGCGAGGCCTTGCGTGCGGAACTCTCCGAGAACGAACCTCATCTCTTCGAGCGCTTCGGGCGCGGATTGCCCGACATGCTGCCGAAGGCCCATCGCTGGGTGGCGGAGATGGGCGAGATCGGCGCCTTCCTCGGGGCGGACCCGGCCGGACGGCAGGTCTTTGCAGGCGCGGCCGCGTTGTATGAGCGCCTGTCCCGACCGGACAACGCCGATGAAGTCGCGGCTTTGCGCGCCTTCGCCGAGGCGTGCGGATCGTCGCAGCCGCGCTGAGGCTCGATCCGCCGGTTGCCGGCTCCACGCCGGACCCCTACATCGGCTGTCCCTGCTGCCGAGGCGCCCGATGGTTTCGCGAACCCTCTCGGGCTTGGCATGGTGGCGGGGCCTGTCGTGACGGGGCGGTGCGGACCAGTTCTCTGCGCGGTTACTGTGAGGCCTAGTGGGCCGGGTCGCGACAGGCGTGTCACGGACGCGGGGAACAGGAACCGCAGCCGTGGCGCATGGCCCACCTCGAAGCTTGTTCTACCTCAAAGGTTGCTGGCCTCCGTGCCGCATCGGGACGCGGCAGCCGAGCGACCCGGTGGCGGTCGTTAAGGATCCTGCGCAAAGATTGGTGATGGCCGGGGAACCGGCCGCGTGTCACTGCGTAGCTCGGGCCTGACCACAATGAGACGCCTCCTGACGGGTGGCATCAAGGCGATCCTCGCGATCGCCGCGCTTTCCACCGCCACCCACTGGGCCATGCGCCTCCAGCGCGAGCCCGTGCCGACGGCCCAGGCCGCGGCGGACTTCGCCGATCCGGTCACCACCGGGTCGATCACGCCGCGCAAGGCCGACACGGTCGCGGCGGCTCCGGCCGAGCCCGAGGTCACGCGCGGCCTCGACCAGCGCGGGCTGTCCGAGCTTTTCGCAGGCGCCGCCCCCGATAGGGCGAAGGTTCAGAAGGCGGCCGTACGGCGCTGAACGGCCTTCTGGCGAGGCTCGCGTCGAGCCCCGTGCGGAGCCGTGGCTGGAACCGGTCCTGGCGCGAGGGTGTTGATCCGCATCCCCCCATCACGACAGGAGGCTGCGCATGGCCACTCCCGATCTGGCCCCTTTCGACATGGCCAATCCAGGCCTACCGATCCCCGAGCCGCTGCCGGGCGGGATCCCCGGCGACCTCCCGACGCCGCCCTTGCCCGACGAGCAGCCGGATATCGGCCCGACCGGCCCGCGCACGCCCTATCCCGTCAACGATCCGGGAATCGACGAGCCGGCCGGCCCCGGTTCCGAGCCGGATTACCTGCCCGGCGGTCCGACCGATCCCGGCGTGCGGATGTAATGCGTCAGTGATCGCCGTGCGACGCGCGGACATCGCGCGGCGCACTCAGGATCTCGGAGAGGCTCGTCACCACGTGGCGGGCCTCTTCGTCCGTCAGGCGCAGTTGGAACGGCGGCAGCGCGCCGGCCTGAAGGGCCACCACGGCCTGCCCCTGCTCGTCGGTGCCGACCTCGATGGCCGAGGAGGTCACGTCGAGCATCGCGATGTCCTCGTCGCTGAGGTCATCCGCCAGATCCGGGTCCTCCGGTTCGTCGATGGCGATGAGCAACTGCCCCATGGCCCGCACGAGGGCACGGGCCGCGCGGGCATCCATGACCACCGCGGTCGCCTGATCGTCCTTCTGGAACGACAGTTGAATGTTCGCGCCTTCGAGGGAAACCGAGATGCCCGCCATGGATCGCCTAAATGCCTGCTCAGGAACTCTTATATGCGGTCGGGTCGGCAAAGAACACAGGGGCGGGCGGCATCGGTGCAACCGCCGACGTCCGTTCCGTCCGGTCCGATGCCTTGTTGCGGCCGCATGATCGGACTACATGTGGATGCAGCGGGTATCGGTGAGCTGGGAGCTTCTACCATGAAGCTTCCCACGTCCTGCTGATCCCGTCAGGCTACCGAAGAGGATCCGCCGCTTGCGTCGAGCAGACGCTGGCTGTTGATCGACGAACGATACGAGGATCTATTTCGTGAATACCGGCACTGTTAAATGGTTCAACGAGACCAAGGGCTACGGCTTCATTCAGCCTGACGACGGCGGCAAGGATGTGTTCGTTCACATCTCCGCTGTCGAGCGCGCTGGCATGCGCAACCTCATCGAGGGTCAGAAGGTCTCCTACGAGATCCAGACCGACAAGCGCAGCGGCAAGGACTCGGCTGGTAACCTCCAGGCGGCCTGATGCTCCCGGCGCCAGCCTTCGGGCTGGCGTCACCCGATGGGCCTCTTCGCGAGGCTTTCGCCGCCGGCGATCCATGATTCTTCCGGGGAGGAAGAGTCCAGATGCCCGGCAATTTCCATCATCAACGACGTTTCGAGCCCCAAGGGGCCTGCACATCCGAATACCTGAAAGCACACAAGAAAAACGATGTTCTTCGAATATACCCGGCGCAACGGCGCCCGTTCGCCCGTCACGGATGCGGCGACGTTCAAGGTCGGTCGTCTGAATCAGAGACTGACGCAGGAAGCCAGAGTTCAGGACGGCAAGAGAGTACAGGACGGCAAGACCGTCGACCTCAGCCACCTGATCGACACCTCCTACAACTACCACTCGCCACGCGAACTGCGTTGGCACCTCGCCGAGCGGCTCGGCATGGCGCCCGAAGCGGTCGCCCTGCGCGAACACGCGTAACGCGAGCCTCGGGGTCGAGGATCGTCGCCGCAGCGTCCTAGAGGCGTCCGGCAGACGGAACTCGACCAACCCCGGCACGATCGTGCCGGGACCCCGATTCCCTTCCATCCGCCCCGCGACCGCGTCAGTGCCGGCCCATGGCCTCCACGACCGTGACGCGCAGGCCATCCGACACGGCGACGAGTTCGCCGTGGACGGGATCCGTGCGATTGTAGGTCGTCGGGCGGCCCTGGAGGTCGCAGATCGCGCCTCCCGCCTCTCGCAGGATCAGGTCGGCACCGGCCAGGTCCCAATCCCGCGCATTGGGCGAAACCAGTCCGACATCGATCGACCCTTCCGCCACCCGCACCACGCGCAGGGCGAGCGACGGCACGCGCTCGACTGTCACGACATCGGGCGTCATGCCATCCTTGGCCGCGCCTCGCACGAGCCTGTCCATCATCGGCTTCGGACCGGTGACGCGCGCGCCCTCGATTCGGTCCTGGGACGAGACCGCGAGGGCCTCGCCGTTCCGGGTCGCGCCAGCGCCCGCCACGGCTTCGTAGAACGTGTCGGTCACCGGCGCATGGACGAAGCCGAGCACAGGTTCGCCCGCCGACAGCAGGGCCACGGCGATCGACCAGTCGGGATGCCCGGACATGAAGGCCCGGGTTCCGTCGATGGGATCGACGATCCAGACCAGATCCGCGTTGAGCCGGACCGCATCGTCGGCGGTTTCTTCCGACAGCCATGCGGCGCGCGGGAGCAATGCGCTGAGCCGGATCTTCAGGAAGGTGTCGACCGCGACGTCGGCTTCCGTGACCGGCGAACCGCCAGCCTTGGACCAGACCCGTGCCCCGGTCTGCCGGCCGGCTTGATAGAAGGGCAGGGCGAGGGCCGCCGCTTCGCGGATGGTGGCGCGCAGGGCGGGAACCAGGGCGTGCGCGGCCTCCGGTGACATCGGGTCGGACATGCGTTTCCGTACGGCTCTGGAGGTGTGTCTCTGCGCGCGAGACGCCCTTCGCCCCGCAGCGGTGGGCGTGGAGCGCGGTGGCGCCTCCGTTGTAGGGTGCCCTTCTGATTGTCACAAGCAGAGCCACGCAGATGTCCATACGCGCGAATGCCGACGATCGCGGCAAGGAAGCGTTGAGCATTCCGAGCGCTTCAGGCTCGTCCACACTCGCTTAACGCTCACTTTTAAGGTGCTCTGAGGAGATTAGACGCAAATCTGCTTGTCATAGACGGGCGATCCATTGAGAGCGCCGACGCCAACAGGGTGTACGAGCCATGAACTCTTTCACGAACATGAACGACGCTTCCGCAGATGGCTCGCAGGCTCCCACCACCGGCCCGTCGTTCATCGCCTCCGCCCTGCCGGTGTTCGGCCGCGCCCAGCTTCGCCGCCCGGTCGGCATCGCGCTCGCCTTCGCCGAGGACGATTCGGATGCCTGCGGCGAGGATCGCTTCGACCTGCTTCTGGTCGACGCGAATGACGCCGTGATCGCGCGCCTCGGTCCGTTCTGCGAGGAGGAGGTCGTGGCCGTTTGGCGGGATTGCGCCGCCAAGTCCGGCCTGCCCCGGATGATCGTCAAGGAGGATGGCGCCCTCGCCGTCGTGTCGGCCCAACTCGGCCCGGTGGCCCTCGGCCGCACCCGCATGCGCCGCCGCGTCGGCTCGCTCAGCGGCCGCCGCCCGCGCTTCCTCGTGCGCCGCAAGACCGGCGCCCTGCCGGTGCGCCCGCTCATTCACCGGGGCGAGAGCGAGATCATCTCCGGCGCACGCTGCTGAGCCCGTCCCGGCTCAGGCGCCGATCAGGGGTCGGATGATCGCATCCGCCGCGAGACCCACGAACAGGATCAGGCCCGCGTCCCGGTTGGAGCGGAACAGGTCGAGCGCCCCGCGCCCGTCGCGCGTATCGAGCCGCAGCACCTGTGCCGCCAGATGGCCGGCGAACAGCCCGACGCCGATGAGGCCGATGGGGCCCGCGCCCGCCAGAAACGTCGCCGCCAGGATCAGCGCGGCGCTCACCCCGTAGCAGAGACCGATCGCCCCTTGCATCCGGCGCCCGAAGAAGCGGGCCGAGGAGCGGATGCCGGCGATCTCGTCGTCCTCGATGTCCTGCACGGCGTAGATGGTATCGTACCCCACGACCCACGCGATGGTGCCCGCGTAGAGCAGCAGTGCCGGCGCATCGAGGTGCGCGAACACCGCCACCCAACCCATCAGCGCCCCCCATGCGAAGGCGAGTCCGAGCACCGCCTGCGGCACCGGCATCACGCGCTTCATGAACGGATAGATCGCCACCGGCAGCAGCGACGCCATGCCGACCAGGATCGCGGTGCGGTTGAACTGCAGCAGCACCGCCAGGCCGACGAGCGCCTGCGCCACCAGGAAGACGACGGCGTGTCGGGCTCGAATCTGTCCGGAGGGCAGGGGGCGCGAGCGCGTGCGCTCCACCCGGGCGTCGAGGTCACGGTCGGCGATGTCGTTGTAGGTCGAGCCGGCCCCCCGCATCGCCACCGCGCCGACGAAGAACAGCGCGAGGTGCGCCGGATCGGGAAAGGCCGCGCCGGAGGCGATGGCGGCGAGCGCCGAGGACCACCAGCAGGGCAGCAGAAGGAGCCACCAGCCGATGGGGCGGTCGATGCGCGCGAGACGCAGGTAGGGGCGCGCCCGCGCCGGCGCGAGCCGGTCGACCCAGTGCCCCGCCACCGCATCGGCGACGCGGTTCTCGGCGGGCGGGGAACTCACGCCGCCCATCGGGGGACCGGCACTGGCTCGCAGGATCGGATCAGAGTGCGCCCTGGGGCATCTTCAGGCTGCCGGTGAGACCCGGTCCGCCGAGCAGGCCGCCCTGGCCGCCGCCGTTCTGCGCCTGGGCCCGGGCCTGCGCTTCCATCTTCGAGGCCTGGACGGCGACGCTGCAAACCTTGGTGCGGATGCCCGAGACCTTGTTGTGGTCGGCCTTGAAGCCCTCGGCGAAGGAATCCGGGATCGAGCACCACTCCTTGTTGGCGGCGATCCACTTCAGGCCGCTGGCGCCGTTGGCCTGGAGCTTCCCGAACAGGGCGCAGGCCTCGGCCGGCGTCATCTTCTTCTTCGAGTTCGAGGCGGCGTTGGCCTTGGCGACGAGGTCCTTGCGGGCCTGGAGCGTCTGCTGGATCTCGCCGCACTGCGCGCTCTGCGCGAAGGCCTGGCCGCTGAAGAGGGCCGTACCGATGACGGCGAGGGCCGCGATGGTCTTGAACGACATGCCTTGAGATCCTTTCTCCCCAGACCGCGCGCCTGGCGGCGGATGCGGAAATGGCCTGATTCGCGTCGGGACGCGCCGAAATCCCGCGCGATCCGTACCTAGTGCCGTTTCGGCATAGGAATGTGGCGTCTTTCGAGCCGCAAATGCCCGGACGCGATCGAGCGTGGATTCAAGGCGCAATGTCGGCGTCTGTTGCGGATTCGCATCAGGCTGAATGGCCGGCCGCCGCGGCGCGTTGACAAGGCGTCGGCCGACACGCGACCACCCCGGCATGGCCGCTTACGATTTCACCGCTCCCCGCCTTCACGTCGAGGCCGCCCTCGCCGAGGGCGCGACCCTGCCCCTCGACCGGGCCCAGGCGAACTACCTGCTGAACGTCCTGCGCCGGGGTCCGAGCGATCCGGTCCTGCTGTTCAACGGCCGGGACGGCGAGTGGCGGGCGGAGATCGCGCCCACCGGTCGCAAGAGTGCCGATCTCGTCGTGCGCGAGCGCACACGCCAGCAGCCCGGCCGCTCGGATCTGCATTACCTGTTCGCGCCGTTGAAGACCGCACGCCTCGACTACATGGCGCAGAAGGCCGTGGAGATGGGCGCCGGCACCCTCTGCCCGGTCTTCACGCGCTACAGCCAAGGCGAGCGCCTGAACCTCGACCGGCTTCGGTCGAACGCGGTCGAGGCCGCCGAGCAATGCGGCATCCTGTGCCTGCCGGAGATCGCGGAGCCGGCCAAGCTCGCGGCGGCCCTGGCCGATCTCAACCCCTTGCGCCTGCTAGTGTTCTGTGACGAGGACGCGCCGGTCGTCGACCCCATCCTGGCCCTGCGGCAGGCGGCGGACCCCGCGTCCGCGCCGCCGCTCGCGGTGCTGGTCGGGCCGGAGGGGGGCTTCGCGCCGGAGGAGCGCGCGATGATCCGGGAGCGCCCGAACACG
>NZ_JAQGKL010000166.1 GCF_028290105.1 Methylobacterium sp. | reverse complement strand
ACCGCCTCGTGCCGACGCTGCTGCGCGAGATGGGCCAAGCCTATCCGGAGCTCACCCGCGCCGAGGGGCTCATCGCCGAGACCCTGCGCCTGGAAGAGACCCGCTTCCGCCGCACCCTGGAGCGCGGTCTCGCGATCCTCGACGCGGAGAGCCGCGACCTGGCATCCGGCCAGAACCTCTCGGGCGAGACCGCCTTCACCCTCTACGACACCTATGGCTTCCCCCTGGACCTGACGCAGGACGCCCTCAAGGCGCGCGGGATCGGCGTCGACACCGACGCGTTCGGACAGGCGATGGAGCGCCAGCGCAAGGCCGCCCGCGCGGCCTGGACGGGTTCGGGCGAGGCCGCCACCGAGACGGTCTGGTACGGACTGAAGGAGCGCGTCGGCGCCACCGAGTTCCTGGGCTACGAGACGGAGAGCGCCGAGGGCATCGTCACCACGCTCCTGCGCGACGGCGCCGAGACGAAAGCCCTGTCGGCCGGCGAGACCGGTCTCGTCCTCGTCAACCAGACGCCATTCTACGCCGAATCCGGCGGTCAGGTCGGCGATACCGGCACCTTGTCGGCGCCGGGTCTGACCGCCCGGGTGACCGCCACCGAGAAGAAGCTCGGCGACCTGTTCGTGCACCACGTCACCGTGGAGGCGGGAACGCTGTCCCTGGCCCAGGCCGTGGAACTCGCCGTCGACCACGGGCGCCGCTCGGCAATCCGTGCCAACCACTCGGCGACCCACCTGCTGCACGAGGCCCTGCGCCAGGTCCTCGGCGACCACGTCGCCCAGAAGGGCTCGCTCGTCTCGGCCGAGCGCCTGCGCTTCGATTTCAGCCACCCGAAGCCCATGGACGAGGCCGAGATCCGGGCGGTGGAAGACATCGCCAACGCGGTCCTCCTGCAGAACACACCCGTGGTGACGAAGCTGATGGCCCAGGACGAGGCCATCGAATCGGGTGCCCGCGCGCTCTTCGGCGAGAAGTACGGCGACGAGGTTCGGGTGGTCTCCATGGGCGCGCCCGTGGCGGGCGAGGCGGGGCGCACCAAGGCGTTCTCGGTGGAGCTGTGCGGCGGCACCCATGCCCGTCAGACGGGCGAGATCGGCCAGGTCTCGGTGGTCGGCGAGAGCGCGGTGGGTGCCGGCGTGCGCCGCATCGAGGCCCTGACGGCGGACGCGGCGCGCCGCCACCGGGCGGAGGAGAGCCGCACGCTGTCGCAGATCGCCGGTCTGCTGAAAGCCTCCACGGCCGACGTGCCGGACCGTCTCTCGGCGCTGATCGAGGATCGCCGCCGCCTGGAGCGAGACCTCACCGAGGCGCGCAAGAAGATCGCCATGGGCGGCGCCGGCGCGTCGGGCGACGACGGCATCGCCGAGATCGGCGGCGTGAAGGTGATGGCGCGGGTGGTCGAGGGCGTCGAGATGCGCGACCTCAAGAGCTTGGCCGACGAGGGCAAGACCCGCCTCGGCTCCGGCATCGTCGCCATCGTGGGCGTCGCGCCCGACGGCAAGGCCGGGCTGGTGGTCGGGGTCACCCCGGACCTCACCGAGCGCTTCGACGCCGTGGCGCTTGTCCGGGCGGGTGCCGGGCATCTCGGCGGCAAGGGCGGCGGCGGACGCCGCGACATGGCGCAGGCAGGCGGTCCGGAGGGTGCGGGCGCCCAGGCCGCCATCGAGGCGATCCGGGCAGCCCTCGCGGCCTGATCCGGAATCGAGACGCCCTCGCGCATCCTCGCGGGGGGGGGCGGGCGCGAGAAAGCTCAGTTCACGCGCTTCCAGGTCTGGCGCTTGCAGAACACGCTCATCACGCAGCCCGAGACCTCCACGACGTTCGGCCCCTTGATCGCCAGGCTGCCCGCGTAGGTCTTGCCGTCGTTCGGGTTGTAGAGCGTCCCCTCGAAGCCGTCGCCGCTGGCGTTGCGGGCGTTCATGATCTCGACGCCGACGAGGCTGCGGCCACGCAAGGACGCATCCGGGTTCTTGGCATCGAGCCCCGGCCCGGAGACGCTGGCCAGAGTCCCGCAATAGCCGCTGCCGCAGCGGGTGATGCGCACCTTCGAATCGCCCGTCTCCGTCAGCCACAGCCCGGTCGCGTCGGGGCCTTTCTGTGCCCAGGCGACACTCGACAGCAGAACGCCGCCGAGCGCGAGGCCGATCGTGGCCGCGATGCCGATGCGCGGTGCCGCCCGTCCGTTCAACGTCATGTCGTCAACCCTGTCCAATTTCGCGGCGAGCGGCATAGCGCGTGAGTCCCGGCCGATCCACCCCGACCCTCAGCCCTGCGCCAGAACGGCGCCGGTATAGATCTCGGCCACCTCGCAGAGGGGCAGGCCGTCGTGGCGCAGCAGCAGCGCCTCGATCGCGAAGAGGGGAGCATCCGGGCCGGCGGTCGCGGGGTCCCGGCCGGCGGGGAGCAAGCGCAGGCCGAGATTGCGGCGGGCGGGTGCGAGGTCGTGCACCACGCGGCCGAAGGGGACCTCGCTGGTGTCGAGCAGGTGGTTCATCGCGGCGGTGAGGCGGGACGGGACGTACCAGTTCTCCGCCTCGGACAGGACCCGGCCGGCGCAGGTGAGTCGCACCCGGCGATAGCGCACGAGGCCGTCGCGCGGCAGTTCCAGGCGTTCGCGCTGGGCGGAGGATGGCGGCCGATCCGGACAGGGCACGATGTCGGCGACGAGGTGCGTGCCCGGCGAGGCGCCATGCTCCCGGCACCAGGCTTCCAGCACGGCGGTGGCACTCGGGCCGGCGACGAGACGATCGCAAAGGTCGCGCAGGCGGCCTGCCGCCTCGTCGACGATGCTCGCACGGTCGGGGAGGGGCGTTGCCATCAGAACCGAACCGCGTCCCATCCCGCCACGTCGCGTCGGGACGACGCCGGCCCGCCGTCAGCAGAACGGCATTGCGCACCGCAATAGGCAGCGCGGTGCGAAAGGTCCATGGCGATGTCGGTGCAGCCGGGGGAAGTTTTGGTGGAGCCTAACGGGATCGAACCGATGACCTCTTCCATGCCATGGAAGCGCTCTCCCAGCTGAGCTAAGGCCCCACTTGTCACATCCCGGCGACTGGAGCGCCCGGGATGGTCGTTCGCGACGGACGGGCTGAAACCCGTTCGGCGATGCCGGTGATATACGGGGGCTTTCCGGCCGCCTCAACCCCTATTTCAGCGGACCGAACCGCTTTCGCGCGGATTTCGGCGGCGTCCACGGATCACCGTCAGAGCGCGCGCCTGGAACACGGACGGCAGAAAGCCGCCCGACGGACATCCATCGTGCGGCCGATGACGGGGGAGCAAACAGAACCGTCAAGACGAGAAGTAGAGATTGGTGGAGCCTAACGGGATCGAACCGATGACCTCTTCCATGCCATGGAAGCGCTCTCCCAGCTGAGCTAAGGCCCCACTCTCAACGCGCCGATGTTGGGAACATCCGGCGCGGTCTCGGGCGGCGGGCGTGGCGCCCGCCGTCGATGGCGGTGATGTACTGGGGCTTTCCCGCCGCCTCAACCCCCTTTGTCGCCCGCCGGCAAAGTTTTTTGCACCGACGGGTTTTTTCGGGGGGTGCGCGGCTCAGCTCTCTTCGTCGGTCTCGATGTCGCTGTCGATCAGGTCGGCCACATCGTCGTCGCCGGCATCTTCCTCCTCGAGGAAGGTGTCGTCCGCGTCGTCGTTGCTGTCGCCGTCCACATCCTCGGTGGTGGTGTCGGCTTCGTCCTCGGCCGCTTCGACCTCGTCGAGCGATACGATCTCCGGACCACCCTTCTCGGCGTCCGTATCCTCTTCGTCATCCGCCGGCACGGCGGCGGCGCGGGCCGCGAGCGCCGGAGCGGCGCGGCTGGACAAAGCGGCGACCTGGTAGATCGTCCCGCATTTGGGGCAGGTCGGGGGATCGTTGTCGAGGTCGTAGAACTTGGCGCCGCAGCTCATGCATTGACGCTTCAAGCCGAGTTCCGGTCTGGCCACGGGCAACCTCTAATACGTGCAATCTTTTGGGAGAGGGGCCCCGTTAGTCGCGTCGCGGGCTCGTGTCAAATTCCGTTGATCACCGAGCGGCCTTGCGGTCCCGCGTGGGGTTTCCCCGGGCGAATTCCATCGGCACCGTCGAGGACAGGCTCCTTTGGATGACGGCAGCCGCCATGCTGTGTTAACCGGCCCCATGATCGACGCGCGGGCCTTCCGACGCCCGCGCTCCAGCGCCCAGCCGAAAAGTCCCAGCCCGTGTCCCATGATTCCGAGCCGCAACCGCTGACCGCCCATCCGGGCCTGCCCCTGCGGGGAAGCCTGCGCCCGCCGGGCGACAAATCGATCTCGCACCGGGCGATGATCCTCGGGCTCCTGAGCATCGGCGAGACCAACGTGCAGGGCCTCCTGGAGGGTGATGACGTGCTGCGGACCGCCGCCGCCGCCAGGGCCCTCGGCGCTTCGGTGGAGCGGTTGGGCGAGGGGCACTGGCGCGTGCGCGGGGTCGGCCTCGGCGGGCTCACGGACCCGGCCGAGGTGCTCGATTTCGGCAATGCCGGCACGGGCTCGCGCCTGATGATGGGCGTCGTCGGCGGCCAGCCGGTCACCGCGACCTTCGATGGCGACGCCTCGCTGCGCAAGCGCCCCATGCGACGGATCCTCGATCCGCTGGTGCGGATGGGGACGCAGGTGGTGAGCGAAGAGGAGGGGGGGCGCGTGCCACTGACCCTGCGGGGTCCGCGCGAGGCGATCCCGATCACCTACGAGACTCCCGTGGCCTCGGCGCAGATCAAGTCGGCGGTGCTTCTGGCGGCCCTCAACGCGCCCGGCACCACGACGGTGATCGAGGCCGCCGCCACCCGTGACCACACCGAGCGGATGCTGCGCCTGTTCGGCGCGGAGGTGAGCGTCGTGCCGCACGGGCCCGAGGGTCACGGCCGGACCATCGCGCTCACCGGACAGCCGATTCTGCGCGGCACGCAAGTGATCGTGCCCGCCGATCCGTCCTCGGCGGCCTTCCCCCTGGTGGCGGCCCTGATCGTCCCGGGCTCGGAGGTGGTGATTGAGGGCGTGATGATGAACCCGTTGCGCATCGGGCTCATCACCACCCTGATCGAGATGGGCGCCGATATCGAGACCCTGCGCGAGCGGGAGGAGGGTGGCGAGACCGTGGCCGACCTGCGGGTGCGCGCGAGCCGCCTCAAGGGCGTCGACGTGCCGCCGGAGCGGGCGCCGTCGATGATCGACGAATATCCCGTGCTCGCCGTCGCCGCCGCCTTCGCCGAGGGCACCACGCGGATGCGGGGCCTGCACGAATTGCGGGTGAAGGAATCCGACCGTCTCGCAGCGGTGGCCGACGGCCTGAGCGCCAACGGCGTCGCCTACCTCGTGGAGGGCGACGACCTCGTCGTCCATGGCACCGGCGCGCCGGCGCGCGGCGGCGGCACGGTGGCGACCCATCTCGACCAACGCATCGCCATGGCCTTCCTGGTCATGGGTCTCGCCACAACTCAACCCGTGACCGTGGACGACGGCGCGATGATCGCTACCAGCTTCCCGAGCTTCCTGCCGACGATGCGGGCCCTCGGCGGCCGGATCGAGGGCTGACCCGCGATGCCGATGGTGATTGCGATCGACGGCCCCGCCGCCTCCGGCAAGGGCACCCTGGCCAAGCGCCTCG
>NZ_JAQGKL010000300.1 GCF_028290105.1 Methylobacterium sp. | reverse complement strand
CCGGGCAGGACGAAGATGTAGGTGGCGTTGGCGACCCCGGCGGTGGCGCGGGATTGCAGGGTCGAGGTGCCGATCTTGTCGTAGGAGATGCGGTGGAACACCGCCGAGAAGCCGTCCATGCGCTTCTCGAACAGCGGCTCGAGGGCCTCCGGGGTCACGTCGCGGCCGGTAAAGCCCGTGCCTCCCGTGGTGATGACCACGTCGACGGCGGGGTCGCGACTCCACGCCTCGACCTGGCCCCGGATCGCCGCGACCTCGTCCGCCACGATGGCGCGGGCGGCGAGCGCATGCCCCGCTGCCGTCAGGCGCTCCACGAGCGTGTCGCCGGAGCGGTCGTCCGCCGCGACGCGGGTGTCGGAGACGGTGAGGACCGCGATGGCGAGGGGGATGAAGCTGCGGGTCTTGTCGGATGCGACCATCGTGACGGACCTTCGAGCGATGTGCGGAACGGGGTCGAAGGGTAACGCATCGGCTTGCGCTCCGACAGCGCCGGAGCTTCCACGTCATCTTTCCAGGCGCGTCAGTTGCCCGCGGCGCGGAATGTGTCGCAGGATTTGGTCTGGCCGCTGCGGTAGCCGGTCATGAACCAGCGCATGCGCTGCTCGGACGAGCCGTGGGTGAAGGAATCCGGCACCGCGTAGCCCTGCGACTGCTTCTGGAGCTTGTCGTCGCCGATGGCGCTCGCCGCCTGCATGGCTTCCTCGATGTCGCCCTTGTCCAGGGAATTGTACTTGTCGTTGGAGTTCTTGGCCCAGACGCCCGCGAGGCAATCGGCCATCAGCTCGATGCGCACGGAAAGCTGGTTCGACTCGGTCTTGCTCGACGCGCTCTGCTGGCGGCCCTGGACCTTGCCGAGGATGCCGAGCTCGTCCTGGACGTGGTGGCCGACCTCGTGGGCGATGACGTAGGCGTAGGCGAAGTCACCCTTCACGCCGAACTTCTGCTCCATCTCCTTGAAGAACGACGTGTCGAGATAGACCTTCTTGTCGAGCGGGCAGTAGAACGGCCCCATCGCGGCCTGGGCCGAGCCGCAGCCGCTGCGGGTGCCGCCGGTGTAGAGCACCATGGTGGTCGGGCGGTACTGGCGCCCGGTCTGGTTCGGCAGGACCTCCTTCCAGACGTCCTCGGTGTTGCCGAGGATCGCGGCGGCGAAGCGGCCGCTCTCGTCCGAGGGCTTGGTCTTGCGCTGGCCTTGCGTCTGCGGATCGACCTGTTGTTCCTGGCGCGGGCGCCCGCCGCCCGACATCTGCTCGGCGCCGCCGATCAGGATCGCCGGGTTGATGCCCGTGACCCAGCCGATGATGCACAGGATCACGATCGTGCCGATGCCGAGCCCGCCGGCGCCGCCGCCGGGGAAGCCGAACCCGCCACCACCGCCGCCCTCGCCGCGCCGGTCCTCGACATTGTCGGACGAGCGGAAATCTTCCCAGCGCATGATCTCGTGACACCCTGTTGGGACGCGCGGCCCGCACACGGCCGCGTGAAGTAAGTCGCAGGCGCGGGATACGGTTCCGCTTGAGCGCAGCCCCTAGCCGGCTCAGGCCTTCCCGTCGAGGGCCGCGCGCAGGGTCCGGAAGTCCCGCCAGGCCAGGCGCTTCTGCAGGGGCTGGCGCAGCAGGTAGGCCGGATGCAGGGTCGCCAGAACGCGGATTTCGCGGTCTCCGACCCGGTAGGGGTAGAACCGGCCCCGCGCCTTCAGGATGCCGTCCTTGGTGCCCGTGATGGCCTGGGTGGAGGGACTGCCGAGGCAGACGATGAGGTCCGGGGCGGCCAGTTCGATCTGGCGCTCGATGAACGGCTTGCAGATCGCGACCTCCTGCGGGGTCGGGTTCCGGTTCCCCGGCGGACGCCAGGGCACGATGTTGGTGACGTAGGCGCTCGTCCGGTCGAGGCCGACCGCCGCCATCATCCGGTCGAGGAGCTTGCCGGAGCGGCCCATGAAGGGCTTACCGACCCGGTCCTCGTCGGCGCCCGGCGCCTCGCCGATGAACATCAGCTTGGCGTCCGGATTGCCGTCGGCGAAGACGAGGTTCTTGGCGGTGAACTTCAGCGGGCAGCCATCGAAGCCCGCGAGCAGAGCCTCGAGTTCCGCCAGGGTCGCGACATCCCGCGCCCTCGCTCGCGCGTCGCCCGCAGCCTCGCCGGGCTTGGCCGCCGCCGACTGGCCGAAGGTCCGCGTCTGGGGCGGGGGCGGTGGCGGCGCGCCGCGCTCGGGCAGTTCGGTCCGGAACGATTCGTCGCGAGCGGGGTGAACCACCGGTGTGCGCCCGGATGGAGCCACCGGCGCGCGAACGGGCGCGGCCTGGACCGGCTCCGGCGCATCGGCCTCGCCGAAGCGGTCGTGCGGCACCTCGTCGAGGAAGAGGTCGAGGCCCGCCTCGACGTGGAAGTCGAGGTTCGCGATGAGATCCCGCTGTCTGTCGTCGCCGTGGCTCATACGGAAGGATGTGGCGCACCGCGCGCCTGTGGACAACGGGGCCTGCGGCACCGCGCACCACCTTTCGCCCCGCGCGACATCGTCACTTCCCTCAACCCCGGAGCGGCCGGGTGCTTGCGTTCCCAGGTTGGAATGGGTTGAGAGTGATCGCCAGACATGTGATCGCCCAACATTTGATCGCACGGCCAACGCCCCGGCGAAAAGCCGGGCTCGACAGGAGGAAGACGGATGGCGCTGCCCGAACGCGAGGCGATGGAATTCGACGTGGTGATCGTGGGGGCCGGTCCGGCCGGGCTCGCGACCGCCATCCGCCTCAAGCAGATCGCCGCCGATGTCAGCGTCGTGGTGGTGGAGAAGGGCTCCGAGGTCGGCGCCCACATCCTGTCCGGGGCCGTCATCGATCCCTCCGGCCTTGATGTCCTGGTGCCGGGCTGGCGTGACGACGCGGCGCGCCCGCTCAAGACGCCGGTGGAGCGCGACGAGTTCATGTTCCTCACCAAGAACAGCGGCGTGACCCTGCCGAACCTGTTCTTTCCGAAGTTCATGTCGAACCACGGCAATTTCGTCGGCTCGCTCTCCAACGTCACGAAGTATCTCGGCGCCAAGGCCGAGGAGCTCGGCGTGGAGATCTATCCGGGCTTCCCGGCCTCCGAGGTGCTCTACGACGAGGCCGGCGCGGTGGTCGGCGTCGCCACGGGGGACCTCGGCATCGGCAAGTCCGGCGAGCCGCGCGAGGACTACACGCGCGGCATGGAGCTTCGAGCGAAATACACCGTCTTCGGCGAGGGCGCGCGCGGCTCGCTGACCAAGACCGTGATCGACCGATTCAAGCTCAACGCCCACAGCGACCACCAGAAATACGGCCTCGGCGTCAAGGAACTCTGGCAGCTGGCGCCGGACAGGTTCCAGGCCGGCTTGGTCCAGCACACGATGGGCTGGCCCCTGCCGAACAAGGCCGGCGGCGGCTCCTGGCTCTACCATTTCGACGACGGCCTGCTCTCGGTGGGGTTCGTCACGCACCTGAACTACGAGAACCCGACCCTGTCGCCGTTCGAGGAGTTCCAGCGCTTCAAGACCCACCCGATGATCCGCGAGACCTTCGAGGGCGCCAAGCGCATCGGCTACGGTGCCCGCGCGATCATGGAAGGCGGCTGGCAATCCGTGCCCAAGCTCGTCTTCCCGGGCGGCTGCCTCGTGGGGGATTCCGCCGGCTTCGTGAACGTGCCGCGCATCAAGGGCTCGCACAACGCGGTGCTCTCCGGGATGCAGGCGGCGCAAGCCCTCGCGCAGGCGCTGGAGGCCGGGCGCCAGGGCGACGAACTCGAAGCGTACGAGAACGGCTGGCGCGACAGCGCCATCGGCCGTGACCTGAAGCGCGTGCGCAACGTCAAGCCGCTCTGGTCGCGCTACGGCACGCTGGTCGGCGTGGGGCTTGGCGGCCTCGACATGTGGTCGAACACCATCTTGGACGCTTCGCCCTTCGGCACGCTGAAACACGGCAAGCCGGACCACGCCACCCTGAAGCCGCTGCGGGACGTGGTGCCGATCGTCTATCCGAAGCCGGACGGCAAGCTGACCTTCGACCGGCTTTCCTCGGTCTATCTCTCGAACACCAACCACGAGGAGGACCAGCCGGCCCACCTCAAGGTGCGCAGCCTGGATCTGCAGAAGGCCTCCGAGCACGACGTCTACGGCGGTCCGTCCGCGCGCTACTGCCCGGCGGGCGTCTACGAATGGGTGGCGGACGCGGGCGCCAGCGACGGGGTGCGCTACCAGATCAACGCCCAGAACTGCGTCCACTGCAAGACGTGCGACATCAAGGATCCCAACCAGAACATCAACTGGGAGACCCCCGAGGGGCCGGGCGGGCCGAACTATCCCAACATGTGAACGGGCCTCCGTTCACGGATCGACGAGGCGGCGATGCCGCAGGATGGCGGAGGCTCGTGCCGCCATCCTTATGCCTTGCGAGGATGGTGGTTAGAGTCCAGTGTCCCGCCCCAATCGAGCCCGGCCGCAGGATCGGCCGGTGCGCAGGAGCCGTGATCGGTGCCCATGAACGGAAACGTCAAGACTCTTCGGACCGGCACCGCTCGGCCCGGCCGCCGGGCTCTCTCGGCCCTCGCCCTCTGCCTGGCGGCGTCCCTGCCGGCGCACGCGGCCCAACCGCGCGAATCCGCGCCGGTCTCCGAGTACGAGCCGGCGGAATCGCTCGAGGGCAACTTCCTAGCCGCCTACATCGCGGGTGCCTCGAAGGACACTTCCGCCGCCGCGAGCTTCTACCGCGAGGCCGTGAAGGCCGACCCCCGCAACGCGGAACTGCTGGAGCGCGCCTTCGTGTCGCTGCTCGCCGACGGCGCCCTTCCGGACGCCTTCCGCGCCGCCGAGCGTCTGACCAGCCGCGACGGCTCGAACGGCCTCGCGCAGCTCGCCCTCGGCGTGCGCCAGATCAAGGCGGGCCAGTTCGCGCAGGCGCGCCAGAACTTCGCCCGCAGCGGCAAGGGTGCCGCCGCCGACCTCACGGCCACGCTGCTGACCGCCTGGGCCTTCGCGGGCGCCAACGACGGCAAGCGTGCGCTGGAGACCATCAACAAGCTCAAGGGCGAACGCTACTACAACACCTTCCGCGATTTCCACGCCGGCCTGATCGCGAGCCTCGTCGGCGACCAGGCCGAGGCCGAGCGCCGCCTGAAGGCGGCCTACGACGCCGACCGCAACACCCTGCGCATCGTCGACGCCTATGCGCGCTTCGAAGCGCAGGCCGGCCGCACCGATCTGGCGATCCAGGCCTATACCGAGTTCGACAAGGTCCTGCCGCGCCACCCCATCGTGCGCGACGCCCTGACGAAGCTGAAGGAGGGCAAGCCGCTCACCCGCCTCGTCAACTCCGCGCAGGAGGGCGCCGGCGAGGTCCTGTACGGGCTCGGCTCGGCCGGCTCGACGCAAGGGGACGAGCTGCCGGCGGTGGTCTATCTGCGCCTCGCCCTCTATCTCGCCCCCGAGCACGCGCTCGCCCGTCTCACGCTCGCCGACATCCTCGACCGGATGAAGCAGGCGGACCGGGCCAACGAGGCCTACGCGCAGATTCCGACCACCTCGCCGCTGCGCCTCAACGCCGACGTCCAGATCGGGCTGAACCTCGAGCAGATGGGCAAGGGCGACGAGGCCATCGCGCATCTCGACGCCGCCATGAAGGCGCATCCCGACGACATCGACATCATCTCGGCGCTGGGCAACGTGCAGCGCTCGCGCAAGAAGTACGAGGAGGCCGCCGAGACCTACAGCCGCGCCATCGCGCTGATCGGCGACCGGCCGGCCTCGAACTACTGGACGACCTTCTACTTCCGCGGCACCGCCTACGAGCGGGCCAAGCAATGGCCCAAGGCCGAGGCCGACCTGAAGAAGGCGCTGGAACTCGTGCCCGCGAGCCAGCCCGGCGCCCGGGCGCAGGTGCTCAACTACCTCGCGTATTCCTGGGTCGACCAGAACATGAATATCGACGAGGCCTTCACCATGCTGAAGCAGGCGGTGGATTCCGCCCCGCGCGACGGCATGATCATCGACAGCCTGGGTTGGGCCTATTTCCGCCTCGGGCGCTGGGACGACGCCGTGCGCGAGCTGGAGAAGGCAATCGAGCTGAAGCCCGGCGATCCGACGATCAACGATCACCTCGGCGACGCCTATTGGCGCGCCGGCCGCCGCCTCGAGGGCAAGTTCCAGTGGCAGCACGCCAAGGACCTGAACCCGGAGCCGGAGGATCTCGAGAAGATCAACGCCAAGCTCAAGGACGGCCTGCCCGAACTCGACAAGCCGGCGGCGACCGCAGAGAACCCGCCGGACGGCAAGGCCAACCCGGAGCTTCCGAAGGGCGCCCCCGCTCCGAGCGAGCCCCCCGGTGCCGCCGACAAGAAGAGCGGTGGCTGAACCGCACGGTCAGGCTTGACGCGGTGCGCGTTGCGGGGTCAGACCCGCCGCGCACCCGCCCGACGTCGAGCCCAGAGAGTCCGTGTCCCGCCTCGTCACCCGCGCTCCGGCCAAGATCAACCTGACCCTTCACGTTCTCGGCCGCCGGGCCGGGGACGGCTATCACGAGCTCGAAAGCCTCGTAGTCTTCACCGGATCGGGCGATACCCTGAGCCTGGAGCCCGGCCCCGAACTGGGTCTGGCCGTCTCCGGGCCGACCGCCGGCCCTGCCGGGCCCCTCGACGACAACCTCGTGATCCGCGCCGCGCGCCACCTCGCCCGCCTGCGGCCCGGGCTCGCGCAAGGGTCTTTCCACCTCGTCAAGCGGCTGCCGGTCGCCGCCGGCATCGGCGGCGGTTCCTCGGACGCGGCCGCCGCCCTTCGGTTGCTGGCCCGCCTGAACGGCATCGCCTCCGACGATCCCGATCTGATCGCTGCCGCCCGCGCCACCGGCGCCGACGTGCCGGTTTGCCTCGATCCCCGGGCCCGCATGATGCGGGGCGCCGGCGAGGCGATCGGTCCGGCCCTCGCGCTGGCGCCGATGCCCGCAATCCTCATCAATCCCGGCGTCCCGGTGGAGACGGCGCCGGTCTTCCGCGCGCTCGGGCTCAGCGTCGGCCAGCGCCTCGGCGGCGATCCGCACCCGGAGATCCCGCCGCATGCCGCGTTGGACGTCCTGGTGCGCGCGCTCGTTCCGGCGCGCAACGACCTCGAAGCGCCGGCACGCCACCTCGCCCCCGTGATCGACGCGGCCCTCGGCGCCCTGCGGCGCGAGACGGGCTGCCAGCTGGCGCGGATGTCCGGATCCGGTGCCACGGTGTTCGGCCTGTTCGGGGATCGCCGGCAGGCCGCACGGGCCGCGCGGCGCCTGAAGGCCGCGCACCCGGACTGGTGGGTGACCTCCGCGCTTCTGCGCTAGTCCCGCCTACCCGTTGGACGAAGGATCTCACAACTAAAGTTTGATCTTTCGTTAGTACTGAAAGCCACAGTGGCGTGAGCTATTTACGCTCAAGCAAGTTTTAGGGTGTCAGGGTTGCTCCGCACAGGGAGCGATCGATGCCGAAGCTGAAACACCCGTCATGGGGCGAAGGGGAGCTGCGGGAGCTCCTCTGCCTGATGATGATCGGGACCTGCATCTGGATCGTCGGCACCCAACTCGGCGTGTTCGCGGTTCTCATCGACGGCTTGCGGAACAACAACCTGCTGGATCTGCTGATGCTGACGCTCTGCATGAGCGTCGGCCTGGTCGCGGCGGCGGTGCGCAAATCGTTCAAGCTCCGCAAGGCGATGCGCGAGCGCGACGGGGCCGAGGCGCAGGCCGAGAGCGTCGCCCGCCACGACGCGCTGACGGGCCTCGCCAATCGCCGCCTGTTCCGGGAAGTTCTCGAGAGCCGCCTGCGGGCGGTGACGCCACTCTCCACCCTGGCCGTCCTCCAGATCGACCTCGATCGATTCAAGCCGGTGAACGACGTCCATGGCCATGCGGCCGGCGATGCCGTCCTCTGCGTGGTCGCGGATCGCCTGCGCGGGCTCATACCGCCGGACAGCCTGGCGGCACGCCTCGGCGGAGACGAATTCGCGATCCTGACCGATTCGCGCGGCGATCCGGAAAGCCTCGGGCGTCTGGCCCAGCAGATCATCGAGGTCCTGTCCCATCCCATCGGATGGGCGCAGAGCCGCCTGGAGATCGGCGCCACGGTCGGGGTCGCCGTGGCGACGCCGGAGAGCGCGACGGCGGAGGCGCTGCTGCACGCGGCCGATGTCGCGATGTATCAGGGCAAGCGCGATGGGCGCGGCACCTTCCGGTTCTTCCACCTCGAGATGAGTCAGGCCCTGAAGGTGCGCGCCCGCCTCGAAGGCGAGCTGCGCGACGGAATCGAGAAGGGCGAGATCAGGCCGTACTACCAGCCCGTGGTCTCCCTGCCGGACCGGGTGCTCATCGGCTTCGAGGTCCTGGCCCGCTGGCACCATCCGGATCACGGCCCCCTCACCCCGGATGGGTTCATCACGCTCGCCGAAGAGACGGGCCTCATCGCCGACCTGACCTGGTCGCTGATGCGCCAGGCCTGCACCGATGCGCGCTCCTGGCCGCCCCACCTACAACTGGCGATCAACATCTCGCCGCTGCAGCTGCAGGACCGGCACCTGCCCGAGCGCATCCTCGCGATCCTCACCGAGACGGACTTCGCGCCGGGCCGTCTGGAAATCGAGATTACCGAGACGGCCCTCGTCAACGACCTCGAAGCCGCCCGGGTCGCGTTGAAGTCGCTGCAGAACTTCGGCGTCCGCATCGCGCTGGACGATTTCGGAACGGGCTATTCCAGCCTCTATCACCTGCGGGAACTGCAGTTCGACAAGCTGAAGATCGACCGCAGCTACGTCTCCTCGATCCCGATGGGCACGGAACGCGCGAAACTGGTGGATGCCATCATCGCGCTCGGCTCCAGCCTCGGCCTCGTCACCACCGCCGAGGGGATCGAGACCGCCTCGAGCGTCGATTGGCTCGCGGGCCAGGGCTGCACCTACGGCCAGGGCTACCTGTTCGGAAAACCGATGGACAAGGCCACCACGGACGGGCTCCTCGGCGATTGGACGGATTCGGCCGGCAACCTCGTGATCGCCGATCTCGAGATATCGGCGGACCAGGGCGTCGTCGCGATCAGCCTGCCTCCGGCGGACGCGACGCGGAACAGGGCGGCTTGAGAGCACACCACGCGGCGCGGGACCGCTCCCACGTCGCCATGCTTCAGTGGGCCCGGGCGATGCAGAAATCGACGACCTGCAGAAGGGCCTGCTTCATCGGGCTTGGCGGGAACGGCGCCAGCGCCGTGCGGGCCCGGTCGCCGTAGAGCCGCGCGCGCGCCATCGTCTCCTCCAGGGCGCCGTGGCGGTGCAGGAGGGAGCGGGCGGTGTCGAGGTCGTCGTCGTTCACCTCGCCCTGCTCCAGGGTCCGCTTCCAGAACCGACGCTCCCCCTCGGAGGCGCGCCGGACCGCGAGCACGATCGGCAGGGTGATCTTGCCCTCGCGAAAGTCGTCGCCGACGTTCTTGCCCAGGCTGTCGCTTGTGCCGCCGTAATCGAGCACGTCGTCGATGAGCTGGAAGGCGATGCCGAGGTTCATGCCGTAGGCGCGGCAGGCGGCCTGCTCGGTCGCGTCGCGGCCCGCCAGCACCGGGCCGACCTCGCAGGCCGCGGCGAACAGTTCGGCGGTCTTGGCGCTGATCACCGCGAGGTACTCGTCCTCGCTGGTCTCCGTGTTCTTGGCGGCGGTGAGCTGCATCACCTCGCCCTCGGCGATGATGGTGGCGGCGGCCGAGAGGATGTCGAGGGCTTTGAGGGACCCGACCTCGACCATCATGCGGAAGGCTTGACCCAGCAGGAAATCGCCCACGAGGACGCTGGCTTCGTTGCCCCACTTGATGCGGGCCGCGACCTTGCCCCGCCGCATGTCGCTCTCGTCCACAACGTCGTCGTGGAGGAGGGTCGCGGTGTGCATGAACTCGACGCTGGCCGCGAGCTTGACCGCCCCGTCGCCGGCGTATTTGCAGAGATCCGCGGTGGCGAGCGTCAGGATCGGCCGCAGGCGCTTGCCGCCCGACGAGATCAAGTGGTTGGCCACCTCGGGAATCATCTGGACGTCCGACCCCGTGCGGGACAGGATCGTCGCGTTGACCCGCTCCATGCCGCCGGACACCAAGGCCACCAGGTCGGCCAGGCTCGCCTCCGGGTCGAGGCTGCTCTCATCGTTCGGAACTACGACGCCCAAAACCGCGCGGCCTCCAACATCCGGCGCCTCGCGGCGCCTCGCGACCTCTACTCTGCGGCACCCCATCGCATGCGCCCGGTGGCGCTGCAACACGCACCATGCCGCAAGGTATGGGCGAGCAGGCCGTCCGCCGGTGGCGCGCCGAAAACTCGGGACAGGGTTCATGAACGAGTTGATCCGCAGCAACGACCTCGTCCTCATCGGCTTTGCCCAATCGCTCCTGGAGGGGGCCGACATTCCCGTGCTCGTGGCGGACCAGCATATGAGCCTGCTCGAAGGGTCGATCGGTGCCTTCGCCCGCCGCATCCTGGTGCCGGGCGACCACGCCGCTCAGGCCCGCCGCCTGCTCACCGAGGCCGGGCTCGCGGCGGAGTTGCGCGATGCCTGACCCGATGTCCGACGCAATGTCCGATGCGAGCGCGGGTATCGAAGCGGAGGCTTGGCTCGGCGGGCGGCTGCGCCTGTATCAGCCGGCGCGCGGGAGCCATCGCGCGGGGACCGACGCCGTGCTGCTCGCGAGCCTCGTCGCTCCGGGGGACGATGCGGTGATCTGCGATGTCGGAGCCGGGACGGGCGCGGTCGGCTTGAGCGTGGCGCAACGCGTCCCGACGGCCCGTGTGGTCCTCGTCGAGCGGGACCCGGATCTCGCGGACCACGCCCGCCGCAACGCCGCGCTGAACGGGCTGCAGGACCGAACCGCGATCCTCACGGCCGACGTGCTGGTGCCCGGCGCCGCGCGCCGTGCCGCCGGCCTCGACCCGGAATTCGCCGATGTCGTCCTGACCAATCCCCCCTTCTTCGAGGAGGGCCGCTACCGGGCCTCCCCGGTGGCCGGTAAGGCCTCGGCGCATGGATTCCCGCCGGGCGGACTGGCAGCGTGGCTACGCACCTGCGTCGACCTCCTGCGGCCAAGCGGACGGCTCGGGCTGATCCACCGGGCGGATGCCCTCCCCGCCTGCCTCGACGCGCTGACGGGCCGCTTCGGCGGCGTGGCGGTGAGGCCCGTCCACGCCAGGGCGGATCAGGCGGCGATCCGCATCCTGATCACCGCCGTGAAGGGCAGCCGTGCGCCCCTCGCGTTGCTGCCCGCGCTGGTGCTGCAGGATGCGGAGGGGCACTTCACCGAGGCCACGCAGGCCCTGAACGGAGGCCGAGCCTGGATCGGCTCGCCATCCTGAACCGGCGACCCCGAGAGGGCGCCCGCGCGGCGCCTTCCCGGGGTCGGGCCTGTTAGGAAATCCCAGTGTCAGTAGAAGGTGCGGACGCGGTAGGGGCGGTGCCAGCCATAGGCGCGGTGACCCCAGCCGTGGTGGCGCCGCCAGTGGTGACGATGGTGCCAGTGGTGGCGGTGATGCCAGCGGCGGTGATGGTGCCAATGGCGCCGGTGCCAATGGCGCCGGTGCCAGTGCCGGCGATGACGATGCCACCGTGCCTGCTCGACGAGCGGCGCCTGCCCCGCGGCCTCGATGCCCGACACCGGCAGCGGCGCGGCCTGGGTCGCCGCCCCGAGACCCATCGCACCGCCCATCACGCCGAGGGCGATGATCATCCAACGCAACACGCGCATGGTCTTGAACTCCCTTCCCGTTCCGCGGACCCGGCCGGGCTCCGCAAACCGCCAGGGTGCGGCGGCATGTGCAGAACGACGAATCTGGCAAAAGGGTTCGGCCCGCCCCACGTCACCCGTCGCACCGGCGCCCGCCGGCCGACCCCGCGAGCGAAACCTCATGCCGCTGTCCCTCTCCGCGCGCCTGCGTGCGCTTCTGCCGAAGCGCTGGCGCGCCAAGCATCCGCGCGTGGCGGTACTCCGGCTGAGCGGCGCCATCGGGGCGGTCTCGCCGTTCCGGGCCGGCCTGTCGATTTCCGGGCTGGCCGGAAGCCTGGAGCGGGCCTTCGGGATGCCGGGCATCGCGGCGGTGGCGCTGATCATCAACTCGCCGGGCGGCTCGCCGGCGCAATCCCATCTCATCCATCAGCGCATCCGGGCCCTGGCGGCGGAGAAGAACCTGCCGGTGCTCGCCTTCGTGGAGGATGTGGCGGCCTCAGGCGGCTACATGATCGCCTGCGCGGCGGATGAGATCATCGCCGACCCGATGTCGCTGGTGGGCTCAATCGGGGTCGTCTCGGCGGGGTTCGGCTTCGATCGGCTGATCGAGCGCATCGGCGTCGAGCGGCGCGTCCACACGCAAGGCGAGGCCAAGGGCATGCTCGATCCGTTCCGCCCCGAGGATCCGGCGGATGTCGCCCGGCTCAAGGTAATCCAGGCGGACGTGCAGGCGCTGTTCACCGCGCTCGTCAGCGGCCGGCGCCCGACCCTGGCGCCGAACGGCGAGAACCTGTTCACCGGTGCGGTCTGGACCGGGCGGCAGGCGGTGCCGCTCGGGCTCGTCGATGCCCTCGGCGACGCTCGCTCGACCCTGAGGGCGCGCTACGGAGACAAGGTCGAACTCGTGCTGGTGGCGGAGAAGAAAGGGTCGCTCGTGGCGCGCATCCTGCGCCG
>NZ_JAQGKL010000296.1 GCF_028290105.1 Methylobacterium sp. | reverse complement strand
GGAGGCCGTGGCGGCCCGCATCCGCGCCGCCGCGCCGCGCCGCTGGCTGCTGGCCGGCAACAGCATGGGCGCCAAGGTCGCCCTCGCGCTGGCGCGGCAGGCCGAGGACGGGGCGCCGGGGCTCGAGGGCCTGGGCGGCCTCGTGCTGCTCGCCGGTTCGCCGCCCTCCTCCGAGCCGATGAGCGACGACAAGCGCGCCGCGATGGTCGCCTGGATCGACGCGGACCCGGCGACCCGCGCGCGGGAGGCCGAGGCCTTCATCGACGCGAATGTGGGGGCGCCCCTCGATGCGGCCGGCAAGGCCCGGGCGGTGGCCGACGTGCTGCGCGCCAGCCCCGTGGCCTGGAAGGCCTGGCTCCGGCACGGCAGCCGCGAGGATTGGAGCCGGCGCGTGGGCGTGCTCGCCATACCGGCCGTGATCCTGGCGGGGTCGGAGGACGTCGATCTCGGGGCGCCGGCCCAGGCCGCCCTGACCGCGCCGCACCTCGCCCGGCACCGGCTGGTGACCCTGGCGGGGATCGGCCACCTCATTCCCCTCGAACACCCGGATG
Source organism: Methylobacterium sp. (assembly GCF_028290105.1). GTDB lineage: Bacteria > Pseudomonadota > Alphaproteobacteria > Rhizobiales > Beijerinckiaceae > Methylobacterium. The sequence goes on along the minus strand of NZ_JAQGKL010000296.1, from coordinate 8,654 downwards.
CGGTGGCGGAGGCCGTGCGCGCGCTCCTCGACGAGCCGGCACGGGCCGAGGCATCCGCACCCGCGATCCCCGAGGCCTACCGGGCACTGATCCGCTCCGAGCGCGTGAACGCGCGCCTGCGCGCTGCGCTGCTGGCGCGGGCCGAGCCCGACGACCCCGCCTACCAGCCGCGGGCCCTCGATCCGGTCGGCCTCGCGATCCTGCGCGCCGCCTGCGCGCGGGTGCTGCCGCAGGACGGACCCGGGGCCATCGATCTCGCCGCCCGCATCGACGCCCGGCTGGCGAGCGGGGCCGGCGACGGCTGGCGCTTCGCGAAGCTGCCGCCCGACCCGGAGGCGTATCGGCGCGCGCTCCAGACCCTCGACGCGGCCGCGCGCGAAGTGAACGGCCGGCCCTTCGTGGTTCTCGACGCCGACGCGCAGGACGCCCTGCTGGGCAGCCTGGAGGATGGCGCGGTCGCAGGCGCGCTCGATGCCGAGCAGATGCGCTTCTGGTTCGAGGATCTGCGGGCGGATGTCGCCCGCACCTACCTCGCCCACCCGGCGGCTCTGGCCCGCCTGAACTTCAGCGGTATCGGCGCCGGCGGCGACACCGATCCCCTCCCCGGCTTTCGCGACATCGGCATCGGCGCGCGCGAAGCCTGGGAACCAGCCCCGTCCCCGGAGACCGTCCGATGAACCTCGATGCGATGCGCCGCTACGCGACCACCGAGACCGTCGACGCGGTGGTGATCGGCACGGGGGCCGGCGGCGCGCCGCTGCTGGCGCGACTGGCACAGGCCGGGCTCTCCTGCGTCGCGCTGGAGGCCGGGCCGAACTTCGACCCGAAGGGGTTTGCGTTCGACGAGACGCTCGCCGACGAGATCTACTGGACCGAGGAGCGCCTCAGCGGCGGCTCCACGCCGGAGGCCTTCGGGGGCAACAACAGCGGCACCGGCGTCGGCGGCTCGACCCTGCACTGGGGCGCCTTCACGCCCCGGGCCGATGCCCGCGACCTGCGCCTCCGCACCGAAACCGGCGAGGGCGTCGACTGGCCCCTCGACTACGCCGAATTGCTGCCGTTCTACGAGCGCGTCGAAGCCTTCATCGGCGTCTCGGGCCCGGCGGCCTACCCCTGGGATGCCGGTCGCCGCTACCCCTTGCCTCCCGTCGCCCGCAACGCCCCGGCGCAGATCATGGCGCGAGCCTGCGAGGCGCTCGGGGTGCGCTGCGCCGATGCGCCCGCGGCGGTGGTCTCGGAAGCGTTCGAGCAGGCGCACGGCCCGACGCGGCCCGGCTGCATCCAGTGCGGATACTGCCACCAGGGCTGCCGCACCGGCGCCAAGACCAGCATGGACGTGACCTACCTGCCCTTGGCCGTCCATCACGGTGCCGAGATCCGGCCCGAGGCGCGGGTCCATGGCATCGAGCGGGCTAGGGACGGGCGCGTCACGGCGGTGATCTATCGCCAGGGCGGCACCGACCATCGCCAGCCCTGCCGCAACGTCTTCCTGTGCGCCGGCTCGGTGGAATCCGCCCGCCTGCTGCTGCATCTCGATCTCTGCAACGGCAGCGGGCAGGTCGGGCGCAACTACATGGGCCATGTCGCCACCCAGGTCTGGGGCACCTTCGCGCCCGAGATGCGCATGAACAAGGGCTACCCTTCCGCGCTGATCACCGAGGACATGGTCCGCCCGGCGGACGCGGATTTCGCGGGCGGCTACCTCGTGCAGAGCCTTGGCGTCGTCCCCCTGACCTTCGCCAATTCCGTGGCGCGGGGCCGCAAGCTCTGGGGCCGGGCGCTCGCCGACCAGCTCGCGCGCTACAACCACATGGCCGGCATCGGCATCAACGGCGAGACCCTGCCGTGCGACGCCAACGTGCTCACGCTCGCCGACGAAGTCGATGCCCTCGGCATGCGCAAGGCCGCGATCAGCTTCGGCTACGGGCCCAACGAGCAACGCCTCAACGCGCACGCGACCCGCTTCCTCAACCGGATCTGGGAGGCGGCCGGTGCCACCGATATCTGGACCCTGGAGCGGGTCGCCCACACCATCGGCACCTGCCGCATGGGCGCCGACGGCGACACGGCGGTGGTCGACTCGTTCGGGCGCAGCTTCGAGGTCCCCAATCTCTGGATCTGCGACGGCTCGACCTTCCCGAGTTCGCTCGCGGCCAACCCGGCCCTCACCATCATGGCGCTGAGCCTGCGCAGCGCCGAGGCGTTCCTGAAGGCGAGGTGATCGGGGCGCGACGGCCGGGCCCTCAGGCCACCGCCTTCGCCACGATGTCGGGATGCCGGGCGATCACCCGCACGTAGGCGACGGCGAAGTCGGGCGCGGTCGCCCGCGCCTGCTCCCAGTCGCGCAAAGTGCCGACCGGAACCCGGAAGCGGCTTGCGAACTCGGATTGCGACAGACCCAGGCCGGTCCGCGTCCTGCGGATCGCGCGGTCTCTAGAGCGGCGCCGTTTGTTATTCGATCATTCTGTGTGTATGACATACACATCGAAGCGGGTCGTTGAGCGGCGATGGACTCCAGGGACCTGATCAAGGAGGTCGAGGCTGCCGGATGGGTCTGGCACTCGACAACTGGAAGCCATCGCCACTTCAAGCATCCGACACGGACCGGGAAAATCACCATTCCGCACCCGAAGAAAGACATGCACCCGAAAACTGTGAAAAGTGTGAGAGAAGCGGCGGGGCTCTAGAGCATTTTCGCTGGGGCGACCCAGTGAATGCGCCAGGCGACGCGCCACTTCGGAAACAGAGGGCCGTTTCTTTATTTGCGAAAAAAGCGCCCTTGCCACTTTCACCATTTTGAAGTCGGTTCGTCATCGGAGTGAACGCTCATGATCCCCGCCGGCAATCACGGCTATGTCGCACTCGTCCACCCACCGGAAGACGGATCGGAATGGGGCGTGACCTTCCCTGATGTTCCTGGGTGCGTGACGGGCGGAACAACCTTCGAGGACGCCGTTGCGGCGGCACGCGAAGCCTTGTCCGGTCACTTGGCCGCTCTGCGCGCAGACCGAGATCCATTGCCCGAAGCGCGCAGCATGGTTCAGTTTCTTGAGAACCGCACGCGTGACGAAGGCACTGGCCTTCCACAACTCATCTTTCCCCGCCACATACCGGCCGAGCGCGTACGGGTGAACATCACCATCAACAAAGCGATGCTACGGCAGGCCGACGAGACGGCGGAGGCGCGCGGCCTCACTCGCTCGGCACTCATCGAGTCAGCCCTGGCCGCCGTCATCGATCCCTGAGACCAGCCAGCGTCGATCATGACCGACGGCTGCGCTCTTGGGAAAACGAACGGTTTCGGCGCCGCTGTGCGACGTTGCTGCCGGTGCGGGAAGGGGTGAATCGCGTTCCTCCCGAGCCCCTCAATACATCGGCGTGCCACCCGTCACCGGCACCAGCGCCCCGGTCATGTAGCTGCCCTCCCGCGAGGCCAGCAGCACGTAGGCGGGGGCGAGTTCGGCCGGCTGGCCGGCGCGGCCGAGTGGCGTGTCGGCGCCGAGGGCCTCGATCTGCTCCGGGCTCTTCACGATGGGCTGGATCGGCGTCCAGACCGGGCCCGGGGCGACGCAGTTCACCCGGATGCCCTTCGGGGCCAGCAGGTTCGACAGGCCGATGGTGAGGCTGGCGATGGCGCCCTTGGTGGCGGCGTAGACCAGCATGGTCTTGTCCGCGACCTTGGCCTGCTGGCTCGTGGAATTGACGATGGCCCCGCCGGGTTTCATGTGCGGCACGGCGGCCTGCGCCAGGTAGATCATCGCGAACACGTTGGCGCGGAACGAGCCTTCGAGATCGTCCGGCGTCACGTCGCCGAGGTCGTCGTTGACCACCTGCGCGGCGGCGTTGTTGACCAGGATGTCGATCCCGCCGAATTCCGCCACCGTCCGCTCGACGAGGGTCTGGCAATGCGCGGCATCGCGAAGATCGCCCGGCAGCAGCAGGACGCGCCGGCCCGCCTTGCGCACCCATGCGGCGGTGTCCTCGGCATCCGACTGCTCGACGGGCAGGTAGGAGATCGCCACGTCCGCGCCCTCGCGGGCATACGCGATGGCGACCGCCCGGCCGATGCCGGAATCGCCGCCGGTCACCAGGGCGACGCGGCCGGTCAGCAGCCCCTTGCCGACGTAGCTCGCCTCGCCGTGGTCGGGGGCGGGGCGCATCCGCGAGGTCAGGCCCGGCCGCTCCTGCTGCTGGTCGCCCGGAAAGGGCGGACGGGGGCCGGCGGTGCGGGGATCGGTGGTCATCGGGCGGGAGCTTTCCGGGATTCGTGTCGGGCGGGCGGGGCCGATGGCCGGGTTCCGCGACCGTCGACCGGCCGCGGAACCCGGCGGCTTGTCAGGCGTCCGCGTCGTCGGCCTCGAGGATGCCCTCGAGGTCGCCGGTCAGGATCTCGAGCTGGTCGGCGGTGGCCAGGATCTTGAAGGTCGTGCCGTCCTCGGCCTCCACGGCGATCTCCACGTGGTCGCCGACCTTGGCCGCGAGAGCCTGCTTCAGGGTGTAGGTGGTCACGTCCGTCGCCTTGGCCATGCTGCTCTGTTCCTGCTGTGGACCCGGGCAACGCGGCAGGACGCGAGTCGGATCTGCGGCCAAAGCTCCCGCACGGTCTCATGCACGGTCTCATGCGCGATCCGATGGCGGCCCGTCGGGGTGCGGTCTGTCCGGCCCTGGCGACATCCCTCGCCGGCTGGATCAGCCGTGGCTGTTTTCGGGGATGCGCGGCGCGTCGGCCGGCCCGACGCGCGAAGGCGCACCGGCGCGTCCGCCGAGGGGGCCCGCCTGGAGCCGGGCGACGAGGGCGGCGAGGTCGTCCGGCATGTCCGAGAGATCCGACAGGCCGAAGGCGAGGTCGAGGGCGGGCATGACGCTTCGCAGGACGCCCGGCAGAGAGGGCGGCAGCCCCGTCTCTCCGCCGGGATGCGGCCACAGGAGCGTTCCGAAGGTGTCCGTCGCGAGGGCGAGCATGGCGTCTTGTGGGGGTGCGGGCGCGCCGTCGCGAAGCGGCGGACGACCGGTCGGGCGCGTCCGCCTCGAAAGGCCGCTCAAGCTGGGCCCCGTCACTTGAACCGGAGCTGAAGCCGGAGCGCGCGCTCAGTCTTCGAGCGCCATCAGGCCGGCATTGCCGCCCGCGGCCGCCGTGTTGATGGAGACCGAGCGCTCCACGAGGAGGCCGAGGCCGTCGTAGTCTTGGACCCCTTCGCCTTCTGTCCCTTCGAGGGCCCGCGTCTCCAGGGATTGGAACGCCACGATTGGGCCCTCCCGGCCGGCGAGCCGGCGATTGAGCGCGGACAGCTCGGCCCGGTTTCCCGCGTGCAGCACCGCCTGGAGGTCCGGCACCTGCGCCAAGTCGCGCGCGAACCGGACCCGGCCGGCGACCTCCGGGGGCAGGTCGCGCAAACCCTCGGCCGCCGGGCCCGGCGCGATCACCACCGCGTCGTTGCCGGTGGCCAAGATCAGGCCGAGCTGGAGCCGCAGCGCGCGCCGGGTCGAGGCCAGGGCCGCGACCCGCCCGCGCGGGCGCAGGCCGTAGAGGTTGCGCTCCCCCACCGGGCCCGGCAACTCCACGTCGTCACCGAGCCCGGAGCGCGCGATGAAGCCCCTGACCCGCGCGGCGAGGTCGACCTCGCCCTGGGCTTCAGCCCAGGCGGCATAGGCCCAGGCAGCAGGGGGCCCAAGCCCCGCGGCGACGGTCGCGGGCGGCGGGTCGGCGAGGAGGCGCCGCAGGGTCAGGGGGCCGCCGGCCTTCGGGCCCGTGCCCGACAGGCCGGCGCCGCCGAAGGGCTGTACGCCCACCACCGCTCCGACGATGGTCCGGTTGACGTAGAGGTTGCCGGCCCGGACCCGGTCGAGCACCCGCGTCACGGTCGCGTCGATGCGGGAATGGACGCCGAAGGTCAGCCCGAAGCCCGTGGCGTTGATGGCCTCGACGAGCGCGTCGAGGTCCGTTCGCCGGTAGCGCAGGACGTGCAGCACCGGACCGAACACCTCGCGCGCCACATCCGCGATCCTGTCGATCTCGATCAGCGTCGGTGGCACGTAATGGCCTCGGTCCGCCTCCGGCGGTGCCGCATGTTGCGTGATCCGGTGCCCGCGCGCGCGCATCGCCGTGATATGTTGCAGGACGCCGGCGGCCGCTTTGGCGCCGATGAGCGGGCCGACATCGACCGAGAGCCGCCTCGGATCGCCGACCTCGAGTTCACGCATGGCGCCGCGCAGCAGCTCCAGGATGCGGTCGGCCGCCTCCTCCTGAAGGCACAGGATGCGCAGGGCCGAGCAGCGCTGCCCGGCCGAATCGAAGGCGGAGGCGATGACGTCGGCCACCACCTGCTCGGGCAGGGCCGAGGAATCCGTCACCAGGGCGTTCTGTCCCCCCGTCTCGGCGACGAGCGGCACGGGGCGCCCGTCCGGGTTCAGGCGCTGGCCAAGGACGCGCCGGATCTCCCGCGCCACCGCCGTGGAGCCCGTGAACATCACGCCCCGCACCCGTGCATCCGCCACCAGGGCCGCGCCGACCGCACCCGCCCCGGGCAGCAGACGCAGGGCGACCTCCGGGATTCCCGCCGCGTGCAGCATCCGAACCGCCTCGGCGGCGATGAGCGGCGTCTCGGCCGCGGGTTTCGCCAGGACCGTGTTGCCGGCCGCGAGCGCTGCGGCGACCTGCCCCGTGAAGATCGCCAGTGGGAAGTTCCAGGGGGCGATGCAGGCCACCGGCCCAAGGGGGCGGAGGTTGTCCGAGCCGGCGATGCGCCTGATCTCGGCTCCGTAGAAGCGCAGGAAATCCACTGCCTCGCGCACCTCCGCCACGGCGTTGGGAAGCGTCTTGCCCGCCTCGCGCACGAGGAGCCCGAGCAGGATCGGCATCCGGGCTTCGAAGGCGTCCGCCGCCCTGCCCAGCGCCTCGGCGCGGACCGACGCGGGGGTGGCGGCCCAGGGCGCGGCAGCGGCCTCCACGGAGGCCAGGGCGCGGGCGACGTCGTCGGGTCCGGCGGATCGCACGTGACCGACGATGTCGTCCCGGTCGGCGGGGTTACGGATGGGCGTATCGGCGTCGTCCGGCGCATGTCCGCACGGGGTCGCGGTCCAGGTCAGGCGAGCGCTCGCCGCGAGCGCTTCGGCCAGCCCGGCGAGGACGCCCTCGTCGCCGAGATCGAGGCCGGCGGCGTTGCGGCGTATGGGTCCGAAAAGATCCGCCGGTCGGGCGATCCTCGGGTGCGGCGCGCCGGGCTCCGGCATCCCGCGCACGCTCGCCACCGGATCGGCGATGAGCGCTTCCACGGGGATGGTCTGGTCGGCGATCCGGTTGACGAAGGAGGCGTTGGCGCCGTTCTCCAGGAGCCGGCGGACGAGGTAGGCGAGCAGGGTCTCGTGCGTACCCACCGGCGCGTAGATGCGGCAGGGCCGGTCGAGCTTTCCTGGTCCCACCACCGCCCCGTAGAGCGGTTCGCCCATGCCGTGCAGGCACTGGAATTCGTAGTCGCGGGGCCGGAAGCCGGGGCCGGCCATCTCCACGATGGCGGCGAGCGTCTGGGCGTTGTGGGTGGCGAATTGTGGGAAGACCGCATCGGGGGCCGCCAGCAATTGCCGGGCGCAGGCGAGGTAGGAGACGTCCGTGTGCGCCTTGCGGGTGAAGACCGGAAAATCGGTGAGCCCCTCCACCTGCGCGCGCTTGATTTCGGCGTCCCAGTAGGCGCCCTTCACGAGACGCACCATCAGGCGCCGGTCCGTACGCCGGGCGAGATCGATGAGCCAGTCGATCACGAAGGGGCAGCGTTTTCCGTAGGCCTGGACGACGAAGCCGATGCCGTCCCAGCTGGCGAGGTCCGGATCCAGGGCCAGCGCCTCCAAGATGTCCAGGGAGAGGTCGAGCCGGCCGGCCTCCTCGGCGTCGATGTTGAGGCCGATGTCATGATCACGGGCTCGCCGCGCCAGGCCCGTCACCCGTGGCACCAGTTCGGCTAGGACACGCCCCCGTTTGGCCCGGTTGTAGCGCGGGTGCAGGGCCGAGAGCTTGATCGAGATGCCCGGTCCCGCATGGATGCCCCGCCCCGCCGAAGCCGCTCCGATGGCGTCGATCGCCGCCCGGTAGGCGGCCTCGTAGCGGGCCGCGTCGGCGGCGGTGGTCGCGGCCTCTCCGAGCATGTCGTAGGAATGGGTGAAGCCCCTGGCCTCGGGGTCGCGCGCCCGGTGCAAGGCCTCCGCGATGGTCTGGCCGGCGACGAAGTGCTCGCCCATCAGCCGCATGCCGAGATCGACGCCCTTTCGGATCAGCGGCTCGCCGCCCCGCCCGATCAGGCGCGTCAGGGCGGCACTCAGCCCCGCCTCGCTCGTGATCGCAGTGAGCCTGCCCGTCACGAGCAGGCCCCAGGTCGCCGCGTTGACGAAGGGCGAGGCGGAGCGTCCGCGATGGGCTTGCCAGTCCCCACCCGCGATCTTGTCGCGGATCAGGGCATCGCGCGTCGCCGCGTCGGGAATGCGCAGGAGCGCCTCGGCAAGACACATCAGGGCGACGCCCTCCTGGCTCGACAGGGCATATTCGTGGATCAGCCCCTCGACGCCCCCGCGCGATGCCGTCCGGCGCAGGGTCTCGACGAGGTGGCGGGCCGTCACGGCGACCCGCGCCGCGGCCTCCGGGGGGAGCGCGGCGCGGTCGAGAAGGG
>NZ_JAQGKL010000271.1 GCF_028290105.1 Methylobacterium sp. | reverse complement strand
TTGCCCGGCGGCATCGGTGAATTTCGGATCGGCCAGCCAGCGCGCGATGATCCGGCTCGTGCGCGAGACCGCCGAGGGTACGGCGCTCACCGGCGCGCCGGCTCCGCGGAGGCGGCTCACCTCCTTGCGGTGGATGCCCGTGAGAAGACTGACGCGGCTGTCCGTCTGCTCCTTGCCCGGCAAGGCGAAGTCGTACTCGGCGACGTTGACGTAAAGTTCGCGCAGGAGCGTGGTCAGGGCCGGGAAGGTGATGCCGCGCGCCACGAACAGACGCACCAGCGGGCGCAGCAGGCGCGCCACCGGAGCATGCAGGTTCGCCCCCTCGGAGGGTGCATCGGACGGATCGGTCATGCTGCCACCTTAGGCGTTCGCCCGTGGGCGACAATCCCACGCGGTGCGAACCGGCACGCGATGTCCCCGATTTTCGATTGACGTGGGAAATTTGCACACATAAAAAATCTCGTGGTCATTTTTCCCACGGAGCCTTTCGATGATCCCGTTGCGGCCCGGTCGTTCAGCGTCCTGCCTCGCGCCGATGCGGATCGAACACGCCAAGGGAGCGGCGATCTCCCCACGCGGGCACGGCTCCTTCCTCGCGCGCGGCCTGCTCGTCCTGGCCGCCCTCGCACTGCCCGTTCTCGGAAGCCGATTGGCTGATCGAACAGCTCAGCCCATGGCGTCCCGGACGGTGCAGGTCGCTGTCGTCCGCACACCGCCCCCGGTGCGGATGACGGCGGCTTTCGAGCCGGTGGATGCGCGGTGATGCCGATCGCACCAAGCCTGATGGCGCGGCGTCCGTTTCGCGAGATGCTTCGCGACGAGCCGATCCTGGCGATCGACCTCCTGCTCTGCACCGTCCTGGCCTCGGCGGTGGTGGGCCTGCTCGTCCTCGCCCTCTGCTAGCGCGGCCAAGTGCACTGACTCGTCTGCCGAAGCCCTGTCCGCCGGATCGTCCAGCCATGGCCACATACCGCCTCGACCCGCGAATGAGCCCCTCGCTTCGCGCTTGCAAAGCCGCGTCGGCGGAACCGTACGGAATCGGCGCCTGGCGCACGCTGCCGGTTCGGATTTTCAGGACTCTAGCGCGAAAGTGGGATGGCAACCGGCGCGGCAGGGTGTGAATCGTTAACCGATCCACGGCACCGTGTGGGTGTGGGTAATTATCCCACCCGGGTTAGGGCGACCGATGTCGACGATCTCTCAGCAACTTCCCCCGCTTCCCCTGCCTCGGCATCGGATGCCCGAAGCCCTGACCGCCAAGACTGCGGCGAGCGGTGTCGCCGGCACCGATGCCACCTCCGCGTCGTCGACCCTCGATCCGACCGCAAGCGATTCGACGAGCAGCGCAAGCAGCACGGACACCACCTCGCTGGATCCGTCCAGCCTGAAGGACCGGATCGACAGCCTTCTCGCGCAGCAGGTGCAGAGCGGGACCTTGACGAGTGCCCAGGCCGACACCCTGAAGAGCGCCTTCCGGAATCCTGAGAACGGAATCGAGGGCGGCGGAGGCAGGCGCCCGCAGGGCCCACCGCCCGGCCCGCCGCCGGATGCCACGAGCGATACCGCGTCGGATGCGACGACCACGAGCGCGACCGCCTCCACGGCATCCACGACCGACGATCTGCTGGCGAGCTTCGTCAAGCAATTGCAGTCGAGCCAGGATCGCACGAGCACCTACGGCGCCGGCGGCACGCGCGGCGGCGGTCAGGTCGCGAGTTCCCTCCTCCTCAACTTCAAGGCCTGAGCATCGCCGCGAACAGGGGCGGCGATGCACCGACGCCACGGCCGCGCAAATCCACAGCCCGCGCCGCGCCCTGATCCACGAAGGCCAGCGACAACACCGGAAATTTGGTGTGGAAGGAGATTTCGCCGGATTGTCTTGGCCGGATCGTCGAGGCTGTGGGGATGCGCGCTCGGCGGCCCCGCAGACCCTTCCGGCGCCGGAATTCGGGACTTCTTCGATGTTCGTGCTCATCCTCGACGACGCACCGCTCAACAACCTGCTGCTCGCGGAGGTCATTCGCGACCTTCCCGGCTGCACGGTTCGGGATTTCACGCGGCCCGCCGACGCCATGGCGTTCGTCCAGGCGAACGCGGCAGAGATCGGCGTCGCGATCTCCGACTACGAAATGCCGGAAATGAACGGAATCGAGTTCATCCGCAGCGCACGGATGGTCGCGGGCTTCGCGCACGTGCCGATCGTCATGGTGACGAGCCTCGATCAGCGCAGCCTGCGCCGGGAAGCCCTGACGGCGGGCGCCACCGACTTCCTCGCAAAGCCCTTCGATGCGGTCGAGATCCGGGCCCGGGTCTCGAACCTCCTGGCGCTGAACCAGGCACGCCTCGACCAGGCCGACCGCGCGGCCTGGCTCGACCGCGAGGTGAAGGCAGCAACGGCCCTGATCGCCGCGCGCGAGCGGGAGATCGTGATGATGCTCATGAAGGCCGCCGAGCATCGGGACAACGAAACCGGCAACCACGTGGCCCGCGTCGCCGGCCTCGTCACGGTCATCGCCGCCGGTCTCGGCCTTCCCGAGCGGGAGGTCGAGCAGCTCAGCCTCGCCTCGACGATGCACGATGTCGGCAAGATCAGCGTTCCGGATTCGATCCTGCTGAAGCCCGGTCCGCTGACGGATGCGGAGCGCAGCGAGATGCAGACCCATGCCGAGCGCGGCAAGCGCATCCTCGAAGGAAGTTCGTCCAGCCTGATGCAGCTTGCGGCCGAAATCGCCGCCACCCATCACGAACGCTGGGACGGCACCGGCTACCCGGTCGGGCTCAGCGGCGAAGCGATCCCGCTGTCGGGCCGCATCGTCGCCATCGCCGACGTCTACGACGCCCTGACCTCCGAGCGTCCCTACAAGAAGGCCTGGAGCGAGGCGGAAGCGCTCCAGCACATCCGCGCCAATGCGGGATCGCACTTCGATCCGGCCTGCGTCGAGGCGTTTCTGCGGGCGCGGAACGCGCCGGGCTGACATCTTCCCGCCCCGGAAGAGGCTGGGCGGTCGGCGCGGAATGATCGGGCGATGCCCATCGCGATGGAACGAGCGCGCAGCCCGAGCATCGGCATCACGCACCGGCGCACCGCGATCGTCCCGGTTGGCGGTTTGACATCGAGGTGATGACACGTTCGGTTGCGGGCTTTCGCCTGCGTCGTGAGCCCGGATGCATGCAGGGTCTAAAAAGTGGGGTCTCGCCGACACGATCGGGGGGCAAGGCATCGGCGAGACCGGTCGAACACGTGCGTGCCCAACGGTTTGGAGCATGGGCACCGGCGAACACGCCCGCACTTACAAAGGTCAAACCGGCCGGATTTCCGATGGGGTTTTGCAGGACGCGTTTGGAAACGGACCTTCGCGCCGTCCGCGCCCGGGATGCCGGGCGTCAGATTTGAACAACGTCCCTCGCGAGTTGGCGCGCGATCCAGGCCAGTGCGTCATCCAGGTTGTCGAAGACGGGGGCGTGGGGGTCGTCGGCTCGCCCGAAGCCGGCTTCCAGGAACCATTTCCCGGCGTCCGAGGCATGATCCGTCGAGAGCTGTACAAGGACCGCGACGAGCAAGCCGTCCTCGAAGACGAGGCGGCTCTCATGGTCGCTGCTGCCCGTCGCGACCTGGACGGGCTGGGTTTTCAAGGTCATGCCGCGGCCCGCGTTCCCAGGTGCAGGTACTTGGCGTTGAACTCGGCAATCGTCTTCAGGCGCTGGCGATCGAGGATCTTGAGGGTCTTGCCCTTGAGTTCGATCACACCCTTGCGCCGGAGTTCCTGAAGCGAGCGGTTCACGTGCACGTTCGAGAGCCCGACGGTGTCGGCGAGATCGAGCTGGGTGACGGGAAATTCGTAGGAATCCTCGCTGGCGAAGCCGACGACCTGGAGGCGCACCAGCAACTCGCAGAACAGATGCGCGATCCGCTCGATGGCCGAGCGGCAGCCCACGTTGACGAGCCACTCGCGCAACGTCGCCTCGTCCACGAGGGTGGACATCCGCAGCGCGCGCGCGACTGTGGGATGGTCCTTCAGCAGCCGCCTGACGACGTCGCTCGGGATGCGCACGACGCGGCAGGCCGAGAGCGTGGTGATGGTGTGGTCCATCCGGTCCAGCAGGGCCACGTCGAGGTCGCAGGAATCCCCCGGCACCAGATAGGCGGTGATCTGGCGCGCGCCGTTCGCCCGGTGTTTCTGGCGACAGGCAATCCCCTCCATGACGAGGATCACGCCGTCGGGCGGATCGCCTTCCCGGATCAGGTCGATGCGTGGACCGATGAGTTGGGCGTTGGCACTGATCCGTTCCAGGACCGTTCGGTCGAGCTCGCTGAGCGGCCCGAAGCCTTCGAGTTTGCGGACGAGTGGATTGGACATGTCGGGGCGCGGCGCGGGCGGATGGGGGAGCGGGTCGACGTCCGTTCGAGATGGGGGTGTCATCGGATCATGCGCGATCCCGCTGGCCCCGCCGCGGCCGGACCCGTGCAGTGGCTGAACCGAAGATCGAAACGAACGCGCGCACGCCGTCCTGCCGCGGATGGGACGAATCCTGGGCCATCGACGCCCGCCACCCGCGGAGAAGCACCTCAGCTCGTCGAGCCGACGCCACCATGTCCCTGTCTCCCAAACCAACGCCGCAGACTGAAGGGGGGCGGCCACAGGCAGATCGATCGCCTTTAGCCTGCGATTTCTCGTGGTGTAAGCTCGCGTTGCCGGTTCGTATGATTTCAAACACTAACCTATGTTTACAGGTGCGTAGAGATTGATCCTCTTGGCTGCAGCATGCCTTAACTTCTTTCGTTGATCTGAGGTGGTCTCCTCGATATCCGCGCCTATGGGCAGGAGAGGCTGGTCTTTCTGACCCGAGAAGCGGACCAGACCTCGCCACATGTCGATCCCAACCCTGAACCGCGTGCTGCGCCGCCTGCCGACGGAGGAGTGCGCACGGCTCGCGGTCTTCCTGGAGCGGATCGAGCTGCCGGCGCGGCATGTCCTGATCCACGCGGATGCGCCCGTCGATCGCTGCTACTTCCTCGAGAGCGGCCTCGTCTCCGTCGTCATGCAGGTCGACGCCACGCGGGTGGAGGTCGGCATGATCGGGACCGAAGGCGTCGTCTGCGGGCCTTCCCTGCTGATTGAGGGCCAATCCTCCCCCTACGCGTATGTCGTTCAGATCGCGGGCGTCGCCCACGGGATCGCGCTGCGCGACCTGCGCGGCGCCGTCCGCAGCTGCTCGGCCCTCGGCCCGCACTTGCAGCGCTGCGTCCAGGCGGAGCTGTTCCAGGCGCGCCACACCGCCTTCGTCAACGCCAGCTTCAGCATCGAGACGCGCCTCGCCCGCTGGCTCCTGATGTGTCACGACCGGGTCGAAGGCGACGAGCTGGCCCTCACCCACGAGGTCCTGGCCGTGATGCTGGGCGTGCAGCGCTCGGGCGTGACCCTCGCCGTCCAGAATCTCGAAGGCTCCGGGCGCATCCGGGCACGCAGGGGCCGGATCACCATCCTCGACCGGGAGCGCCTGCGCGATGCCGCCGGGGGAAGCTATGGAATCGCCGAAGCGTTCCATGAGCGGCTGATGGCGGAGGTTTGAGGGGAGATGCGACGACCCTCCGGCAGCAACGCTAAGCCGAGGGCTCGGAAATGCGGGCCCGGTGGCGCTCCAGCGCTTCGCGCAGCCGTGGCAGCACCGGCGAATGGCTCTCCATTCGCGCGAGCGCCGCGCTGAGGCGATCGAGGGCCTTGAGCTGCGCCGTCAAACCCGGCGATTGGGCGAGATAGGCCCAGATCGCATCGTCGGCCTGCCCGATATCGACGGGCTGCTCGGCGAGCATCAGTGCCTCGAAGCGCTGGAGCGTGTGCGCGAGATCCGGCATGGCGACGCCCTCCCTGCTGAAATGACGGTTTCGGTCGTTCGGTGCACCCGGGCGCGGCGCGCGGCGCCTGCCCCAGGATGCTCGGAGCCGGCGTGGCGTTTGCCGGCCGGCCCCGAGGTGATCGCCTCAGCGCCGGCCGCCGCCGATCAGGCTGGCGGCCGCGAGACCGAAGCCGGCGACGACGGCGGCCGTGGTCAGCGGATGCAGGCTGGCGCGGGTATAGAAGCTGCGGCGCATGACATAGCCCGGATGGTCACCCGCCACGCGGCCCCCGAGCCCTGCCTCGAAGAGCGCGCCGCCCCGGTCGCGGGGTGCTTCCGCCCGCTGCTGCTGTGCCGTCATCGTGCGGGCGATCCGGTCGAAGGCCCGGGGCGCCATGCGCTTGGCGCTGCTCATCAGGCGCCCGCCGCCGCCGATATAGATGTCGCGTTGGGGATGCACGGCGGCGTGGACGATGGCGTTCGCCACCTCCTCCGTGCGGTAGATCGGCGGCGGCAGCTTCGGCTCGTGGTCGGTGTAGTTGCGGGCGTTCTGCGGGAACGGCGTGTCGATGGACGCCGGCTTGATCAGCGTGACGGCGACCGATGCGCCTTCCTCCTCCAGTTCGACGCGCAAGGCGTCGGTGAACCCTTTGATGGCGTGCTTGCTGGCGCTGTACATGCCCTGCAGGGGGAAGGCGATGTCGGAGGCGACGCTGCCGAGGTTGATCAGCACGCCGCGCGATGCCTTCAGGTGCGGGGCCGCCACCAGCGAACCGTAGACCACGCCCCAGAAATTGGTCTGGAACAGACGCAGATGGTCGGCGTCGCTGACCTCCTCCAGCCGTCCGAAGATCGAGAGGCCGGCATCGTTCACCCAGGTGTCGATGCGCCCGAAGCGATCGATGGTCCGGTCGGCGACGGCCTGGACCTGGGCGCGCTCGCCGACGTCGGCCACCACGTGCAAGGCCTCGCCGCCCGCCGCCTCGATCTCGCGCTGAACCTCGGCGAGCACGTCGCCGTTGCGCGCGGCGAGCACCACCTTCGCGCCGGCCGCGGCGGCCATCCGGGCCGTGGCGAGGCCGATGCCGCTGGACGCACCGGTGATGACGATGACCTGTTGGTCGAGGGGCTTTCGGGTGTCGAACATGCGGTCTCGATTCCTGCGCTCGCGGGTGACGGGGTTGCCGGATCAACCAGCGCCGAACCCCGCCTGTTCAGCGGTGAGAGCCGCCGCGCGACCGCGTGCGTCCATCGGGCCGCTGCCCGGGACTTGACCGTTTCGTGGCTATTGACCGAATTTTGGGCATCGAACGCCGGCGGCATCACCGATAGGAGCCGGCGCGCAACACCGTGGATGGCGCGCAGAAGCCCGTTCGGGCTTGGCCCGATCCATGCCAAGCTGGTCTCAGGCCTCGGGTCGGCACGCACGAAAAGGATGGATCCCTTGTTGAAGTCCACGGTCAAAGCGTTCGTGTCGGCAACAGCCCTCGCCGGGTGTCTCGGGTTCGGAATCGCCGGTCCGGCCCAGGCCGCCAACGTGTTCCGCTTCGCCTTCCAGGGGGACATCAAGTCCCTCGATCCCTATTCGCTGAAGGAAAGCTTCACGATCGGGATGCACGGCGCGATCTTCGACTCGCTGATTACCCGCGACAAGGACCTGAACATCGTCCCCATGCTCGCGGAATCCTGGGAGACGCCTGAGCCGACCCGTTGGCGCTTCCACCTGCGCAAGGGCGTGAAATTCCACGACGGCTCGGACTTCACGGCCGACGACGTCATCTTCTCCGCCACCCGCGTGCGGGCGCCGGGCTCGAACTTCACCACCAACGTGCCCTCCGATGCCACGTGGGTGAAGGTCGACGACCACACCGTCGACATGGTCCTCAAGAGCCCGAACCCCATCGCCCTGTATCAGTTCTCGACCTGGTACATCATGTCGAAATCCTGGGCCGAGAAGACCGGCGCCGTGGCACCGACCCTGCCGAGCGCCACCTCCACGAGCTACGCCGCGCTCCACGAGAACGGCACCGGGCCCTTCATCGTCTCCGAGCACCAGCCGGGCGTGCGCACGGTGTTCAAGAAGAACCCGAATTACTGGGGCAAGGTGGAATCGAACCTCGACGAGGCGGTCTTCACCACCATCCAGAACGACGCGACGCGCGTCGCCGCCCTGATCTCGGGCGAGGTCGACTGGATCGAGCCCGTGCCGCTGCAGGACGCGCAGCGCGTGAACGCCAGCGGCACCGCCGCGGTGATGGCAGGCCCGGAACTGCGCACGATCTTCCTCGGCATGGACCAGTCGCGCGACGAGCTCAAGGACTCGAACGTCAAGGGCAAGAACCCGTTCAAGGACGTCCGCGTGCGCGAGGCCTTCTACCGGGCCATCGACGAGGAGACGATCGCCAAGCGCGTCATGCGCGGTCAGGCGGTGCCCTCCGCCCTGCTGATCGCGCCGGTGCTCTTCCCGCGTGCCGCCGAGTTCAAGCGGCCGGACTACGACCCGAAGCGCGCCAAGGCTCTGCTCACCGAGGCCGGCTACCCGGACGGTTTCTCGCTCGGCATGGATTGCCCGAACGACCGCTACGTCAACGACGAGGCGATCTGCCAGGCGGTGGTCTCGATGCTGGCCCGCATCGACGTGAAGCTCGACCTGCAGGCCCAGACCCGCAACAAGTTCTTCGCCAAGATCATGCGCAAGGGCGACTACAGCCCGGCCAAGGTCAACCTCTACCTGATGGCCTGGTCGCCGGCCTCGACCTACGACGTGCACAACGTGTTCGATTCGCTGCTGCAGACACCTTCGCCGGTCACCAAGCGCGGCCAGGCGAACATCGGCGGCTACTCCAACCCGGCGCTCGACGCGCTGGCCGACAAGATCGACCAGGAGGCCGATCCGAAGGCGCGCCAGGACATGGTGCGGGCGGCAACGAAGATCTATGTCGACGACTACGCCTACGTGCCGCTGCACCAGCAGGCGATCGTGTGGGCGGTGCGCAAGAACGTCGACGTCTTCCAGCCGGCGGACAACACCTTCCCGCTGCGCTGGGTCTCTGTCCACTGAGACCGGCGCGTGTTCCTGTTCGTGCTGCAACGGTTGGCCCAGTCGCTCGGCGTGATGCTCGCAGTGGCGCTGGTGGCGTTCTCGCTCTTCAACTTCATCGGCGACCCGATCAACAGCATGACGGGCCCCGACACGTCGAACGCGGAGCGCGAAGCGCTGCGCGTGCAGCTCGGTCTCGACCAGGGCGCCGTCGTGCAGTTCAGGCGCTTCGTTCTCAACGCGGCGCGCGGCCGCTTTGGCAAGAGCTACCAGCAGGGCCGGCCGGTGGCCGAGCTCATCGGCGAGAAGCTGCCCGCCACGCTCGAGCTCAGCATGCTGGCCGCCTTGACGGCGCTGGTGCTCGGTGTGCTGGGCGGTGTCTACACGGCGCTGCGGCGGGACGCATTGAGTTCACGAGTGCTGTTGACCGCTTCGCTGGTCGGCCTGTCGCTGCCCACCTTCCTGATCGGCATTTTGCTGATCATGGTGTTCTCGGTGTGGCTCGGCTGGCTGCCGTCGTTCGGCCGCGGCGACGTGGTGCAGATCGGCCCATGGTCGACCGGCCTGCTGCGTTGGGAAGGCCTTCGCGCCCTGGTGTTGCCGGTGGCCACGCTCGCGTTGTTCCAGATGGCGCTCACCATGCGGCTGGTGCGCTCGGAGATGCTGGAGGTGCTGCGGGCCGACTACATCCGCTTCGCGCGGGCGCGGGGCCTGCCAGACCGGATCGTCGACTTTCGCCATGCGCTGAAGAACACGCTCATTCCGGTGATCACGGTCACCGGACTGCAGCTCGGCTCGATCATCGCGTTCTCGATCATTACCGAGAGCGTGTTCCAGTGGCCCGGCATGGGCCTCATGTTCATCCAGGCCGTTCAGTTCGGCGACATCCCCGTGATGTCGGCGTACCTCGTGCTGATCGCCTTCCTCTTCGTCATGATCAACCTCGTCGTGGACCTGCTGTACTACTGGGTCGATCCGCGCATGCGCAGCCAGATCGGAGGCGCGGGTGGCCACTGACACCGACACCGACACTCATA
>NZ_JAQGKL010000234.1 GCF_028290105.1 Methylobacterium sp. | reverse complement strand
CCCGCGACCGGTCCCGTCGCGACGGAGACGACCTGGCAGAACCCGCGCTGAGGGCTCGGGCGCTCCGCATCGGCGGCGGACCAGCGGCACGCTGCCTTGTTCCAGTCCCGGATCAGATAGGCTCCAGGCCCTTTGCACGGATCACTGCGGCTGCGGACGGCGCCTTGAGGAACGAGAGGAACGCCTCGGTCCGAGCCTTGTCCGCCGCCGCCGCCGAAAGTCCCGCGGTCAGAACGACGTAGGCTTGCAGCTCCGCTGGAAACGGGCCGACCACGTCGACACCGGGCACCGACATCAGCTCCGGCATCAGTTGAACGGCGAGGTCCGCCTCTCCCCGGGCGACCACATCGCCCGTGAAGCCGTTGGCGATCGTCCTGGCCCTGGCCTTGACCGCGTCGGCGATCCCCAGCGTCTGCAGGGCGGCCGAGAACAGGCTGCCACTGACGCCCGTGGTGCTGTAGACGACCGATCTGGCACCCGTGAGCGTACGCCTGAGTGCATCGACGGAGGCGATGTCGGGTCGAGGCGCCCCCGCCTTCACGGCGAGGCCGATGCCCGTACGGGCGAGGGGGACGGCCGAACCGTCCGCGACCTTGCCCTGCTGGATCAGCGCCCCGATCAGGGGCGGCGTCAGGACGACGACGTCGAAGGGCCGGCCCGCCTCGACCTGCGCCTTCAGCAGGACGGAGGTATCGTAGGTGACGACGAGGTGATCACCCGTCCGGGCCTCGAATTCCGGTGCGAGTTGCTCCACCACGGACTTCAATCCCGCCGAGCAGAGGACCGTCACGTCAGCGGCCCGTGCCGCGCCGCCCACGGTCCAGGCCGCGAGGGCCAGCAGGCACGCGGTGCGATACCGCTTCACGAGACCGAACATCCTGCTCCCCCTCCCGTCGTGCCCCGGCGAATCTCTCCGGCATCGGCATGAAAATCCGGCATCGACATGAGAGCAGGACACCGGGCGCGGGTCCAGGGCGTGCGTCAGTCGTCCACCCCCGCGACCTCGATGCGGGCCTTGAGGATGCCCATCAGCGCCGCGTCGCGGCGGGCCGCGAGGTCCGCGAGCGAACGGGAGCCCGCCTCCGCCAGGACGCCGGCCACGATCCGGTCCTTGACCGCGTCCGTCAGCTCCGGTGTGCCGAGGCTCGCCCAGCGCCGGACCTGGCTGGCCCCGAGATGGTCGAGATAGTGGCGGATGCCGCCCTCTCCGCCGCCCAGATGGTAGGTCATGTGCGGGCCCATGGCGGCCCAGCGCAGGCCGGGGCCGTTGCACAGGGCCGCGTCGATGTCGGCGACGCTCGCCACCCCTTCCGCCACGAGGTTCACGGCCTCCCGGTAGAGCGCCGAGGCGAGGCGGTTGGCGATGTGGCCCGGCATCTCGCGGTTGAGGATCACCGGCCGGCGCCCGAGCCGAGCGTAGAAGGCGCTGGCCCGCGCGGCGACCTCGGCGCTGCCGGCCACGATCTCCACCAGGGGCACGAGGTGGGGCGGGTGGAAGGGGTGCGCCACCAGGATGCGCTCGGAATGCGCGCAATCGGCCACGATGGCGCTGCGCAGCATCGCGGAGGTGCTCGACGCCACGAGGATGTCGGGTGGCAGGCGCGCGTCGACTTCGGCCAGCAGCGCGCGCTTGACGGCCTCGTTCTCGGGGGCGTTCTCCTGGACGAAGTCCGTGCCCGCGAGGGCTTCCTCGAGACGGTCGTGGAACCGGAGCGCGCCCTGCCCCGCAAGCCCGAGTTCGGCGAGCTGCGCCCGTGCCTCCGCGATGGCGGGCGCCGCCCGCCCGGCAAGGCCAGGGGCCGGATCGTAGGCCGCCACGTCGAGCCCGTGGGCGAGGAACAGGGCGGCCCAGCTGGCGCCCAGGGTTCCGCAGCCCAGCACGGTCACCCGTGCGATTTCATCCCGTCCGATGTCCGCCAAAACTCTCTCCCCGGCCGCTTTACATTCGAATCAAGAATACGCTTACTCAAGGCTGTACCGGCCGATTTCGCGGCGGACAAAGCGGGCGACACGACCCGCGACCGGAGGAAACCGATGTTCACGCGCAACGCGACGGCTCGCGCCGCCCTGCTCGTTCTCGCGACCCTTGGCACCCTCGGGAGCGCCCGGGCCGAGGATGTGGTTCGCCTCGGCAACCTCAAGTTCGCCCATTACGGGGCCATCTCCTACATGAAGGAGATCGCGCCGAAATTCGGCCTGAAGATCGACGAGAAGGTCTTCGCCAAGGGCGCGGACATCTACCCCGCGATGGCGGTGGACCAGATCGACATCTCGGCCTCCGGCGCCGACGGCGCGGTCGCCGCGCGCGGCAACGGCGTGAAGCTCTACGTGGTGGCGGGCTTCGCCAATGGCGGCGTGCGCATCCTGCGCCGGCCCGACCTCGACACCATCAAGACCCTGAAGGACGTGAAGGGCCTCAAGGTCGCCACCGTCCGGGGCGGCACGCAGGACCTGATGCTGCTCGCCGAACTCGACAAGCACGGGATGACGTGGTCCGAGCGGCCCGGCAAGGACGTGCAGTTGATCTACTTCAACAACTACGCCGACCTGAACCAGGCCCTGTCGCAGAAATACGTCGACGTGATCTGCCAGAGCGAGCCGCAATCGACGCAGGCTATCAGCGCCGGCTATGCCACCGAGGTGGTCAAGCCCTACGACACCCCCATCGGCGTGCCGGTGCGCCCCCTGGTGATGACCGAGAAGATGTACAACGAGCGCCCCGAGGTCGCCGCCAAGGTCCTCAAGCTGTTCGTGGCCGCCACCAAGGCCTTCATCGACGATCCGGCGCTGGCCGAGAAATACGTCCGCGAGACCGTGTTCAAGGGCCAGCTCTCGAGCCAGGACTTTCGCGATGGCATGGCCAACGCCAAGTACACCTACGACGTGCCGGCCGGACACATGCAGACGACCACCGACTATATGATGAAGTACGGTCTCGGTAAGATGGTGAACCCGCCGAAATCCGACGCCGAGTGGGTGAAGACCGACCTCCTCGACAAGGCCAAAGCCGACCTCAAGACGAACTGAGCCGCGCCATGCACCGTCTGCGCGGCGCCATCGTCCCCCTCGCCCTCCTGGTCCTCTGGGAGATCCTGAGCCGGGCGGGCGTGTTCTCCCCCATCGTGCTGCCGCCGCCGAGCGCGGTGGCGGTGAAGTGGTATTCCGGCCTCCTGCCGGGGCTGCCCTACGACCCGGCGACCGAGAGCTACTGGCACTGGGTGTTCTCCGGCGAGATGCCCCACGACGCGATCGCGAGCCTCGGCCGCGTGATCATGGGGTTCTGCGTCGGCGCCGGCCTCGCGGTGCCGGCCGGGCTCCTGCTCGGCACCAGCGACCGGCTCTACGGGCTGTTCAACCCGCTTCTGCAGATCCTGCGGCCGATCCCGCCCATCGCCTACATCCCGCTGGCCATCGTCTGGTTCGGGCTCGGCAACCCGCCGGCCCTGTTCCTGATCGCGCTCGGCACCTTCTTTCCCGTGCTGGTCAACACCATCGCGGGGGTGCGCCAGGTGGATTCGATCTACATCCGCGCGGCGCGCAACCTGGGTGCCAATTCCTGGACGATGTTCCGCCGGGTGATCCTGCCGGCGGCGAGCCCCTTCGTGCTCGCGGGCATGCGCATCGGCATCGGCACCGCCTTCATCGTGGTCATCGTCGCCGAGATGATCGCGGTCTCGGACGGGCTCGGCTACCGCATCCTGGAGGCCCGCGAGTACATGTGGTCCGACAAGATCATCGGCGGCATGCTCACCATCGGCATCCTCGGCCTTATCATCGACGGGGCGATGTCGCGCCTCAACGACCACCTCCTGCGCTGGCATCGCGGCCTTGAACGTTGAACCGGGACGCCTCACCATGTCGGCGCAGATCGAGATCGCCAACGCCTCCAAGGTGTTCGGCACCGGCGCGAGCGCCGTGTCGGCGCTCGACGACATCAGCGCCACCGTGCCGGAGGGGCAGTTCCTCTGCCTGCTCGGGCCCTCGGGCTGGGGCAAGTCCACCCTGCTCAACGCCGTGGCGGGCTTCACCCCCTTGAGCGCCGGGCAGATCCGCATGGGCGGGCGCCCTGTCACCGAGCCGGGGCCGGACCGGGGCATGGTCTTCCAGGAATACGCCCTGTTCCCGTGGATGAACGTCGAGGACAACGTCCGCTTCGGCCTCGACATCCAGGGCGTGCCGCGCGCCGACGCCACGGTGACGGTGGACCGCATCGTCGCGACGCTCGGCCTGTCGGATTTCCGCAAGCGCTATCCGAAGGACCTCTCGGGGGGCATGCGCCAGCGCGTCGCCATCGCGCGCATCCTGGCGCTGGACCCGCCCGTGATGCTGATGGACGAGCCCTTCGGGGCGCTGGACGCCCTGACCCGGCGGACCCTGCAGGACGAATTGCTGCGGATCTGGTCCGAGTACCGCAAGACGGTGATCTTCGTCACCCACTCCATCGAGGAGGCGATCTATCTCGCCGACCGCATCCTGGTGATGACCTATCGCCCCGGGCGCATCAAGCGCGACCTCACCGTGGACATTCCCCGCCCGCGCGACACGGCGTCCGGCGAATTCAACGCCCTCAAGCGCGAACTCGCCGGTCTGGTCATGGCCGAGCAGCAGCGCTTCACCAGCGCGGAATTGCACGGGGCGGCGGTGGATTGATGGTTTCGGCGGCGCGAGGCGCCTTGGGGAGGACGCTCTCCGACGCCGCTGCGTCGTCCTCGGGCACCTGAGGCGAGCGCAGGAGCCTAGACCCGCCGACGAGACCGGATGAAGCGCACCCCGTGCGTCCGGATGCCGGGCTCCGCCGCCCAGCCCCGGCGTGACGGCGCGGGTGTCACGGGCGGCCGTGTCACCCGCAAATCCCGTCGAATTCACACCGGCAGCAGCGAGAACCCCAGGGTCCGGCCCGCGAACCGCGCCGTGATCGTCGCGGGCCCCGTGAGATCGAAGGGCACCGACAGCGTGCCGGTGGAGACGATGCTGCCGGCGGGGATCGTCACGCCGCGCTCGCGGGCCACGGCGAGG
>NZ_JAQGKL010000206.1 GCF_028290105.1 Methylobacterium sp. | reverse complement strand
ACGCGCCATGCCCGAATGCCTCGTCTTTCGCGTGCCGACCCGTCACCCCGCCGATGTCTCGGGGGTGATGGACCTCATCGCCTCCGGTGCCGTGGCGGCCGGTGAGATCGTGGCGATCCTCGGCAAGACCGAGGGCAATGGCTGCGTCAACGATTTCACCCGGCAACTCGCCGTGATGGCCCTCGAATCCGCGCTCGGTCCCGCGCTTGGCTGCCCGCCCGAGGCGGTCGGCGCGCGGGTCGCCCTGGTGATGTCGGGCGGGACCGAGGGCGGCCTCTCGCCCCACCTCCTCGTGCTCGCCCGTCGCGACGGACCCGCAACGTCCGGCGCGACGGCGCTCGCCATCGGCACCGCGTTCACCACGGATTTTCGCCCGGAACAGGTCGGTCGGATGGAACAGGTGGAGGCCACCGCCGAGGCGGTCGCCCAGGCGATGGCGCAGGCGGGCCTCGCTGATCCGGAGGACGTGCATTTCGTCCAGGTGAAGTGCCCGCTTCTCACCAGCGCCCGCATCGTCGAGGCGGCGGCGCGCGGACACACCGTATCGACCCACGACACCTACGCCTCGATGGGGCTGTCGCGCGGAGCCTCGGCACTCGGCATCGCCCTGGCGCTCGGCGAGGTGGCGCGCGAGGACCTGTCCGATGCCGCCATCGGCGCGCGGCGAGAGCTCTATTCCGGCCGCGCCAGCGCCTCGGCGGGCATCGAACTGATGCGCAACGAGGTCATCGTGCTCGGCAACGGGTCCGGCTGGTCGGGGCCGCACGCCATCGCCCACCGGGTCATGCACGACGGCATCGATTTCTCCGCGATCCGGGGCGTCCTGTCCGACCTCGGCTTTGCCGGGGCGGGACCGGTGAGCTCCGAGGATGCGGAACGCGTCGTCGCCCTCCTCGCCAAGGCCGAGCCCTCCCATGACGGCCTGATCCGGGGGCGGCGCTACATCATGAACGACGACAGCGACATCAACGCCACCCGGCACGCCCGCGCCCTGGTGGGCGGGGTGGCCGCCGCCGCCATCGGGCGCACCGACCTGTTCGTGTCGGGCGGCGCCGAGCACCAGGGGCCGGATGGCGGCGGACCCGTGGCGATCATCGCCCGCGTGAGGGACTGAGCCGATGCCCGAATTCGACCTCGCCATCCGGGGCGGCACCCTGGTGACCGCCGCCGATACGATCCGCGCCGACCTCGGCATCCGGAACGGGCGCATCGCGGCGGTGGCCGAGCGGATCACGGATGCGGCCCGCACCATCGATGCGTCCGGCCTCCTCGTCCTGCCCGGCGGCATCGACAGCCACGTCCACATCGCGCAGGCCTCCGGCCCCGGCATCGTCATGGCCGACGATTTCGCCTCTGCCACCCGGGCGGCGGCGGCCGGTGGCAACACCTGTGTGATGCCCTTCGCGCTCCAGCCGCGTGGTGCCTCGCTGCGGGAGGCGACGCACGCCTACCGGGCGCTGGCGGAAGGGCAGTGCCACATCGATGTGGCCATCCATCTCATCGTCTCGGACCCGACGCCCGCCGTGCTCGGCCAGGAACTGCCGGCGCTGATCGCCGAGGGCTACACCTCGTTCAAGGTCTTCATGACCTACGACGACCTCGTCCTGAACGACCGCCAGATCCTCGACGTGTTCGACGTGGCCCGCCGCGAGGGCGCCCGGGTGATGGTCCATGCCGAGGGCTACGACACCATCCGGTACATGACCGAGAAGCTGGAGCGCGCCGGGCAGACGACGCCCTACGGCCACGCCCTGTCGCGGCCCGAACTCGTGGAGCGCGAGGCGGCGCACCGGGCGATCGCCCACGCCGAACTCGTGGATCTGCCCATCGTCATCGTGCACGTCTCGGGCGAGCAGGCCATGGAGCAGATCGCCTGGGCCCGCGCCCGCGGCCTGAAGATCCATGCCGAGACCTGCCCGCAATACCTGACGCTGACGGCCGAGGACCTGAAGGGGCGCGGTTCATCCGATCCGATGGCGGGCGCCAGATACGTCTGCTCGCCCCCGCCTCGCGACACGGCGAGCCAGGCCGCGATCTGGCGCGGGATCCAGACGGGCCTGTTCGAGGTCGTCTCCTCGGACCATTGCCCGTTTCGTTACGACGACCCCCGGGGCAAATTGAACCCGCGGGCCAAGGACTCTTTCCGCTACGTGCCCAACGGGCTCCCGGGCATCGAGACGCGCTTGGCCGTCCTGTTCTCCGAAGGGGTCTCGACCGGGCGGATCTCGCTAAACCGCTTCGTGGAACTCACCGCCACCAACCACGCCAAGCTCTACGGCCTCTACCCGCGCAAAGGCTCGATTGGGGTCGGGTTCGACGCCGACCTGACCCTCTGGGACCCGAACCGCCGCGAGACGATCCGACAGGCGAACCTCCATCACGGCGCCGACTACACGCCCTGGGAAGGATTTTCGGTGACGGGCTGGCCCGTGATGACCCTCGCGCGGGGCGAAGTCGTCGCCGAGGACGGTCGGGTCGTCGGTGCCCTCGGGTGGGGACAGGTGATCGACCGGACCGTGAAGGCAGGCGGGACGGCCTGACCGGACGAACCGTCGAAGCGCATCTCGGCCGTCGTCTGGCCCGCCCCTTGCTGGGCTGCGTGAAGGAGAGACACGCATGGACGTCGAGCTGATCCGCCTGACCAAGCGCTACGGCCATACGGTCGCCGTGGACGGCATCGACCTGAAGGTGCGCTCGGGCGCTTATTGCTGCCTGCTCGGCCCCTCGGGCTGCGGCAAGACCACGACTCTGCGGATGATCGGCGGACACGAGACGGTATCGAGCGGCGATGTCGTCATCGGGCCGCGCGCCGTGGGCGACGCGACGCCGGCCGAGCGTGGCACCGCGATGATGTTCCAGAGCTACGCCCTGTTCCCCCACCTGAATTGCCGCGACAACGTGGCTTTCAGCCTGAAGATGCGCGGCGTGGGCAAGGCCGAGCGCCGGGCCAAGGCGCTCGCCATGCTCGACCTCGTGCAGATGGCGCATCTGGCCGAGCGCCTGCCGGCGCAACTCTCCGGTGGCCAGCAGCAGCGCGTGGCCCTCGCCCGCGCGTTGGTCACCGGACCCAAGGTCCTGCTCCTCGACGAGCCGCTCTCGGCCCTGGACCCCTTCCTGCGGGTGCGGATGCGGACCGAGCTGAAGCGGCTCCAGGCCGAACTCGGCCTCACCTTCATCCACGTCACCCACAGCCAGGAGGAGGCGATGGCGCTCTCCGACCTCGTGGTGGTGATGAACGGCGGCCGCATCGAGCAGGCGGCCGCCCCCCGCGACGTCTTCGAGCGCCCGGCCACCGCCTTCGTCGCGCGCTTCATCGGCGGTCACAACATCATCCGCCTGCCTGATTCCAGCGAGGTCGCGGTGCGCGCCGACCGGATGCGTCTAGGCCCCGAGGCCGGGCCCGCATCGATCCCGGCCCGCGTCGTCTCGGTCGAGTACCAGGGCACCAGCGTGCATGTGGGCTTCGAAACCGAGGCGCTCGGCGGCCCCGGTGCCACGGCGCTGACGGCGGTGATCGATGACGGTGCCTATGCGGGCTCGCCCCTCGCCCTCGGCCAGACGGTGCCGCTGGGCTGGGACGAGGCCGCCGCACACCGCCTGAGCGCCTGACCTGATTTGACCTGCGTAGAGGACCCCGCATGACGACCACGATCAAGCTGAGCCGCCGGACCCTGCTCCGGGGCGCGGGTGCCACCGGACTGGCGCTCGGCGCCGGCCCGATCACCGGCTTTCCCAACGTGATCGCCGCCGAGCCCGTGACCCTGCGCTACCTCGGCACCGCCGTGAACCAGTCCGGCGATATCGCCCGCAAGGTGAAGGAAGACCTCGGGATCACCATCGAATATATCCCCGTCGTCACCGACGAGGTGACGAAGCGGGTGGTGACCCAGCCGAACTCGTTCGACCTCCTCGACACCGAGTTCTTCAGCCTCAGGAAGCTCATTCCCTCGGGCAATATCCAGGGCATGGATGCCCGCCGGATCAAGCAGGCCGACAACATCACGCCTGTTTTCACCAAGGGCGAGGTCGGGGGCAGGAAGATCGGCGACCAGGGCACCGCCCCGAAGAAGGTGTTCTACCTGGAAGGCCAGAACTCGAAGAACTTCGCGACCTCGGCCACCGAGTGGATCACCCTGATCCCCACCACCTACAACGCCGACACCCTGGGCATCCGCCCCGACCTGATCAAGCGCCCGATCACGAGCTGGAAGGAACTTCTGAACCCGGAGTTCAAGGGCAAAGCCTCGATCCTCAACATTCCCTCCATCGGCATCATGGATGCCGCCATGGTGATCGAGGCCACCGGTGACTACACCTACCCCGACAAGGGCAACATGACGAAGGCGGAGATCGACCGCACCATCAAGCTGCTGATCGAGGCCAAACGCGCCGGCCAGTTCCGCGCCTTCTGGCAGGACTTCAACGAATCCGTGAACCTGATGGCCTCGGGCGAGACCGTGATCCAGTCCATGTGGTCGCCCGCCGTCACCAAGGTGCGCTCTCAGGGCGTGGCCTGCACCTACCAGCCCCTCAAGGAGGGCTACCGCGCCTGGGCGACGGGCTTCGGGCTGCCCAAGACCCTGACGGGCCGGAAGCTCGACGCGGCCTACGACTTCATCAACTGGTTCCTCTCCGGCTGGGCGGGCGCCTACCTCAACCGCCAGGGCTACTATTCGGCGGTGCTAGAGACCGCCAAGACCCACATGGAGCCCTACGAGTGGGCCTACTGGATGGAGGGCAAACCCGCCGAGAAGGACATCAAGGGGCCGGATGGCAGCGTGCTGGAGAAGGCCGGCGCAAGCCGCGACGGCGGCTCCTTCGAGACCCGCATGGGCGGCGTAGCCTGCTGGAACGCGGTGATGGACGAGAACACCTACATGGTCCGCAAATGGAACGAGTTCATCGCCGCGTGAGCGGGGTGGGCGCGTCGGAACCCTTCCTCCCCCCGAGAAGGGGGAAGGATCGGCGTCTCACGAGGGTACAGCCATGACGGATACCGCCCTCGCCGCAATGCCCGCTCTCGCGGAGTCCCCGCCCGCATTGACGACCACCGCCAGCCTGACCCAGAAGACCCGCCGGCGACGCGCCCTCGCCTACATTCAAGCCGCGCCCATGGCACTGGTGTTCCTGTTGTTCTTCGTGGTGCCCTTAGGCCTGACCGTCATCGTCAGCTTCTGGGCCTACAACGAGTACGAGATCATCCCGGCCTTCACGGTGCAGAACTACGTCGACGTATTCGAGGGCTGCCTCAATACGACGGATGCCTGCACGACCGTGCGGACCTACCTGTCGACCCTGAAGTTTTGCGTCCTCACCTGGGTGTTCACCCTGCTGATCGGCTTCACGGTGGCGTATTTCGTCGCCTTCCACGTCCGCTCGCGCACGATGCAGATGGCCCTGTTCCTCGTCTGCACCATCCCGTTCTGGACCTCGAACGTGATCCGCATGATCTCCTGGATCCCGCTGCTCGGCCGCAACGGCCTCGTCAACGATACGCTGATGGGGATGGGGCTCATCAAGTCGCCCATCGAGGGGCTGCTCTATTCCGATTTCTCGGTGGTGCTGGCGTTCGTCCACCTCAACACGGTCTTCATGATCGTGCCGATCTTCAACAGCATGGCCCGCATCGACCGCGCGCTGATCGAAGCGGCCTACGATGCCGGCGCCAGCGGCTGGCAAACCCTGTGGAACGTGGTGGTGCCGCTGGCCAAGCCCGGCATCGCCATCGGGTCGATCTTCGTGGTGACGCTCGTCATGGGCGATTTCGTCACCGTCGGGGTCATGGGCGGCCAGCAGATCGCGTCGGTGGGCAAGGTCATCCAGGTCCAGATGTCGGCCCTGCAGTTGCCGGCTGCGGCGGCCAACGCCGTGGTGCTGCTCGGCGCCGTGATGCTGATGATCGTCGCCATGACGCGGCTGATCGACCTGCGCAAGGAACTCTGATCCGTGAGCGACCGGCCCCGTTCCCTCGCCTTCTACGCGCTCGCGGCGTTCTTCGCCCTCTTCGTCGCCTTTCTGTACGGACCGACGCTGACCATCCTGGTACTGAGCTTCCAGGGGCCGCAGGGCGGCCTGACCTTCCCGATGAACGGGGTCTCGACGCACTGGTTCGGCAAGCTCTGGGCGGGCCTGGGCATCGTCGACATCTGGGGCGCGCTCTGGCGCTCGCTGCGCCTCGGTCTCGTGGTGATGGGGCTCACCGTCGGCATCGCGTTCTTCGCGGGCCTTGCCTTCCGCAAGCGTTTTCGCGGTGAGGGCGCACTGTTCACGGTGGCCGTCGCGAGCCTGATCGTTCCCTCCATCGTGGTCTCGCTCGGCATCGGTCTCGAATTCCGCCTGCTCGACGAGGCGGTGAAATGGGCCGCCACCGAGACTGGCTGGGGCTGGCTGCAGGAGCACGGCACCCTGATGGGGCTCTACACCTCGGCGCTCGGGGCCCACTTGACCTGGACGCTGCCCTTCGGCCTCCTCATCATGTTCGCGGTCTTCAACCGGTTCGATCCGGCCTACGAGGAGGCCGCGCGCGATCTCGGCGCCACCGGCCCCCAGACCCTGCGCCACGTCGTGATCCCGATCCTGGGACCCTCCCTCGTCGGCGTCGCCCTCTTCGGCTTCACGCTCTCGTTCGACGAACTCGCCCGCACCAGCCAGGCCATCGGCGGTCGCAACACCCTGCCGCTGGAACTGCAGGGCCTGACCACCACCGTGACCACGCCGGAGATCTACGCGCTGGGCACCCTCACCACGGGGATGTCACTGGCCGTGATCGGCCTTGCCCTCGGCACGAGCCTGTACCTGCAGCGGCGCAAAGCGCGGGCCGGCTTGCGGCTGGGATGAGACTTTGTGACCTGCTTTCCCCTCTCCCGAGCGGGGAAAGATCGGATCCTCTACGCGGCCGGCAGACGTCATACTGCCGCTTCCAGCAGCGGTGCCTTGTCACCCTGGAACGCCGCATGCGCCGCGTCGGTATGCCAGCAGGCGGCCCGGTGGCCAGCCTCCACGTTGACGTAAGGCGGCGCATCGACCCCGCAGCGCTCCTCGGCCAGGAAGCAACGCGGCGCGAACGGGCAACCCGGCGGGCGGTTGGTGAGGTCGGGCGGGCTGCCGGGAATCGTCTTCAGCCGCGTGCCCTTGGCGAGCGCCCCGTCGGCGCGGCTGCGCAGCAAGCCGATCGTGTAGGGGTGGTGCGGGTTCAGCACCACGTCCCGGGCGGAGCCCTCCTCGACGATGCGGCCGGCATACATCACCGCGATCCGGTCGGCGACCTCCACGGCAGCACCCAGATCGTGCGTCACGAAGATCGTCGAGAGACCGAGTTCGGCCTGCAATTCACGCAGGAGCAGCAGGATCTGGATCTGCACCGTGGCATCGAGCGCCGTGGTCGGTTCGTCGGCGAGCAGCACCTGCGGCCGGCAGGCGAGCGCCAGAGCGATCATCGCGCGCTGACGCATCCCCCCGGACATCTCGTGCGGATAGGCGTCGAGGCGCCGCTCCGGGCTCGGAATGCGGACGCGCTCGAAGAGTTGCAGCGCCCGCTGGCGCGCCGCCTCGGCGCCGATCCGCTCGTGCTGGCGGATCGCCTCGGTGATCTGTCGGCCCACCGTATAGACGGGGTCCAGCGCCAGCAGCGGCTCCTGGAAGATCATCGCCACGGCCCGGCCGCGCATCGCCCGCAGGGCCTTGCCCGATAGCGCCATGACGTCCTGGCCCGCCACCCGGATCTCACCGCCGATCGTCGTCTTGCGCTCCGGGTTGAGGCGCA
>NZ_JAQGKL010000200.1 GCF_028290105.1 Methylobacterium sp. | reverse complement strand
CGACGACGATGGGCTGGGTCCAGCCCGGCACGAGGCGGGGCACGTTCCGGCAGATGATCGGCTCGCGGAAGATGACGCCGCCGAGGATGTTGCGGATCGTGCCGTTGGGCGACTTCCACATCTCCTTCAGGCCGAACTCCTTCACCCGCTGCTCATCGGGGGTGATGGTGGCGCACTTCACGCCGACGCCGTGGCGCTTGATCGCCTCGGCGGCTTCGACGGTGACCCGGTCGTCGGTGGCGTCGCGATGCTCGACGCCGAGGTCGTAATATTCGAGGTCGAGGTCGAGGTAGGGGTGGATCAGCTTGGTCTTGATCTCGCTCCAGATGATCCGGGTCATCTCGTCGCCGTCGAGTTCGACGACCGGGTTCGCAACCTTGATCTTGTCCATCTGCAGCACGCCTTCCTGAGCCAGGATGTCCCGCGGCTCCACGCAAGGCGGATGCCGATCCCGCGCCGTCCTTAGCCCGCGCGGTCACGGTTCGGAAGCAGGAGGCCCTGGCTCCCCCCATGACAAAGGGTTTTCTCTGTCAGGGACCTGCGATCAGACGGGCCTTGCGCGTCGCCTGGTCGAACATGGCGTTCAGCGCGTCCTGGATCTCGGTCGCGGAACTGGCGGTCCGGAAATAACCGGCGGACGCGCAGCTCTGCAGCGTGCTCGGCACGTTGGGGATCAGGGCGTTCACCACGACGTTCTCGTAGCCCACGTTGGTGTTGAACGGCGTCGCGAGCGGCACGTAGGGGATGTAGAGGACCGAAACGGTCACGCCCCTATCCTTCAGGGTCTTGCAGAGCGTCGGATCGAGCAGCTTGGCCTGGGAGCCCGTCCAGCCATTCCGATTGTCCCAATACTGGTTGTTGCCGACACCATCCGTGATAAAGAATACGAAAGGAAGTGGTTTGCTGGCGCTGGTCCCGTCCCCCACAAGTCTGATCTTCGAATTGATTGCGGAGAAGACGTTCTCGTAGTGGGTTCCTCCGCTACCGCGCGGAACCGTCGAGTCGCCGATATCCATGTAGTTTTCGAGATTGATGGAAGTCAGCGACGATAAATTCGTCGTAATATCGGCGGCCGTCTCAAGATAGCTGACGAACGGGTACATTCCCATCCGATACTGATTGCTCAGCGTCTGGTTCGACTGTGCCTTGCCGATGAGTTGCTGGACCGCGTTGCTGACCGTCGCGATCCGCAGCTCGATGTTGTTCGCCTTGGCGATGCCAAAGCCTCTCGATCCGGCGAAATGGCAGGCGAAGGCGCAGTTGTTGCCCTTGGCATCGGCCATGTCGGGGTTCAGCTTGGCGAACTGAAGTTGCGCCGCGCTTGAGGTCGGAAAACCCATCGACCCCGACGTATCGAGCACAAGATAGAAATCGGTGTAGCTGCCGAGCGTCAGGCTCGAACTCGACTTGCCCGACACCGCGATCGCCGTCACGTCGCTGAAGACCTTGCTGAAGGGCGACGAGTAGGTCGAGGCATAAGTCGCCGCCGCCGTGACGACGTTGCCGGTTCGGGTCACCGTCAGGTCCGGCGTCAGCGGAAGGCTGGTCAGGATCGGGCCGGCATTGGCGCGGAAGGCGGCCATTCCACGGGTCTGCCCCAGGGTCAGCGCCGACGCCGTCGGGTTGGTCTCGTTGTTGGGGTTGGACGAGATGTAATCGCGCGCCGTCGCCACCGCGGTGAGCGTGGCGGCGTCCACCGCGCGGTCGAAGTGGGTGCGATAATTGATCCCGCGAACGAAATCGACGCTCACCCCGATCAGGCCGATCAGGGGGACGAGGGCCAGGGCGAAGACCAGCAGCACGTTGCCGCCGCGCTCGTCGCGCAGGCGCCGAAGCTGGAGTGTCAGCCGGGCGAGCCGGGCGGCAGTCAACGCGGTCATGGAGAGAGGCCTCACGATAGGGGGCAGGCGTTCGCGGAGCTGGTGCCTCCGCTGGCATCGAAAGTGATGGCCGAGACGTAGCGCGGCGCGAAATAGAAGGATTTGGTGATGTTGACCGACCCGACCACGGATTGCGCGATCACCGGCTTGTAGCTGAAGACCACATCGGCCACGACGAGGAACCCCGGCGCGAAGGTATCGATAGGCATGGTCGTGGGTTTCGGCGGATCGGTATTCGGCGCCGGCAGCAACGGGATGAGGCAGGGGCGCTTCTGGCCCGAAGTCCAGGACACCGTCGGAACATAGACGCAGTTCGACGTGCAGCCGGAGGTCGTCTTGAACTGGACGCCGGAGATCGACCATTTCAGGAGCGACCAGACCGAGACGTTGGTGTCCGAGGCGACCGCCATGGCCTCCGGGAAGATCACGAGCTGGGCCCGAGAAATCGCCAGGATGTCGGTCTGGGTGACCGTCCCGGTGTCGTTGCGCGCCATCAGGTCCGCCATCGTGCTGGCGGCGAGCTCGACCTTGCGGATGTAGATCACGTAGCGGACCAGATCGAAGGCCACCGCCGACAGGAGGATCATCACCGGCACGATGACGGCGAACTCGACGATGGCGACGCCGCGCCGATCGCGGCCGAAACGGGAGAGGCTCAGGCGACGCATGGCGGCTTCAGCACCCCGTCGAGACGCTAGGCGTCGTGAAGGGTTCGTTGCGGAACGCCACCGCCGCCCGCGTGAACACGACCCTCGCGCCGTTCCATTGCGTGGTGCTTCCGAGGGCGATCCAGATCGGACTGAAAGCCGGGACCGCGTAGAACACCTGGAGGTACCCGTAAGTCCCGGGCGCACCCGTACAGTAATCGGTCTTGCTGTTGTCCATGGGGACGACGACGAGGCTCTTCTCGTCGGCACTCACGAACTTCGAATATCCGAGCCCGCTGCCGGACAGGGTCGTCGTCTGCAGGCTGGTGACGATGTTGTTGCAGGAGAGCCCGGCGATCAGGTTGGAGCAGACGACGGAGGCCCGGAACCCGCTGGCCGTGTTGGAACTGTTGGTCAGGGCGCCGAGCATGACCGTGCGGCTCGCGTCCGCCGTCGCCTTCTCGAGCGCCGCGTAGCAGAAGATGTAGAGCCCGCCCTGAAGGATCTCGACCAGGATCAGCACGAACAGCGGCATCACCAGCGCGAATTCCACCGCCGTGGCGCCGTGGGAGGCGCGGCGGAAGTTCCGCACGGGGCCTCCGGCGCCCGAACGGGTTCGGACGATGGGATCGGTCGCGGTCAGCGTCGGGGCTTTCGGGTCAACGGGCATCGCCATCAGGTTCCAGCGCGCGGGTTCTCCTGGGTTTGTTTCCAAAATCCAGTACCGAGCGCGCTCTAGACGACCCATGCACGCCGAGCCTTAAAGTCAGATTACCCCGATCGTAGAGGCTCGAGGGCATCGGCCCGCGACAGGTCGGACTTCTGCTTCATCCACTGTTTTGCCGGCGCGCGGCGGCAAAAAAGATCGTGATCGCGCTGGACATCGCGCGCCCCTCGGTGGAGGCCCCTCCGGCGCACCCTCTCACCATCACAGCGGACAGGACCCCATGAGCGAACGCATCATCCTTCGGGCCGGCGAGGCCCTCGTGGCCGGCGGCCCGCCCAACACCGCCTCGGAGCCCGAGGTGATCATCGGTGAACTCGACGGGCCGGTGGGCACGGCGCTCGCCACCCTCACGGGCGATCAGGTCGTCGGCCACAGCCGGGTCTTCGCCCTCCTCAACACCGACATCATGGTCCGCCCGGTCACGCTGTGCGTCTCCAAGGTCAGCGTGACGGAGAGCAAGTACACCTCGATCCTGATGGGCACGGTGCAGTTCGCCATCGCCAACGGCGTGCTCGACGCGGTGCGGGCTGGCTACATCCCCAAGGAGAAGGCCAACGACCTCGGCATCATCTGCTCGGTCTGGCTGAGCCCGGGCGTGATCGAGGCGCAGAACCTCGACCACAAGGCCCTGTTCGACATCCAGCGCCGGGGCATGACGGAGGCCATCCGGAAGGCGATGACCAACGAGCCGTCCATCGACTGGCTGCTGGAGAACCAGGACAAGATCATCCACAAATATTACCAGATGGGCCTCGACGGGAAGATCTGAGGGCGGGCCCGCCCTTGCGCGGGACGTCGGCACTTTGCCGCCGTCCCCTGCCATGCGAGAGGGCGGGGATGTCCTCCGCCCTCGATCCCGGCGCCGCCATGACTCAGCCCGCCCCTTCGCCCAAACCCGCGCCCGAACCCTTGCCGGACATGCCGCCCGGCCCCGTCGTCATCCTGGTGCAGCCGCAGCTCGCCGAGAACATCGGCATGACCGCGCGCGCCATGGCGAATTTCGGCCTCTCGGAGCTTCGCCTGGTGGCGCCGAAGAACGGCTGGCCCAAGAAGGGCGTGCGCGAGGCGGCCTCGGGGGCGACCCACATCCTCGACGGCGCCACGGTCCACGCCACCCTGCCCGAGGCGATCGCCGACCTGCACTACGTGCTGGCGACCACCGCCCGCGAGCGCGGGCAGATGAAGCGGGTCCTGGCGCCCGACGCGGCGATGCGCGACGTCGTCGCCCGCGCCGGGCAGCGCACCGGAATCCTGTTCGGGCGCGAGCGCGCGGGCCTCGACAACGACGAGGTCTCGCTCGCCGACGCCATCGTCACCTTCCCGGTCGATGCACGCTTCTCGTCGCTCAACCTGGCGCAGGGCGTGCTCCTGATGGGCTACGAGTGGCGCCGGGCGGCGGGACTGTCGAGCCTGCCCTTCACCGGCGAGATGATGTCGCCGCCGGCGACACGCGCGGCGATGCTGTCGCTGTTCTCGAGCCTGGAGGACGGCCTCGCGGAAGCCGGGTTCTATCCACCGGAGAAGCGGGACATCATCGCCCGCAACATGCGCGACATGCTCCACCGCATGAGCATGACCGAGCAGGATGTGCGCACCCTGCGTGGCGCATTGCGGGCGTTGCGCGCGCGTCGGGCTCCGTGACGCAGGCCGACATATCCCGGCGTTGCTCTTAACCGCTGGGCCATGATTGTCGGGCACCATAGTGCCTATGCCGCTTCACCGTCTCAAAGCCTTCGGAGGCGAATTCTCCTGCCCCGCGCGGGAAGCGACGTTCCAGGCGGAGCGGCTCCCCGAGACGGTGCGTCATACCCGGCTGATCTTCCGGATCGCCCTGGCGCTCAACGTCCTGTTCGTCCTCAGCGACGCGCGTTTCATCGGCAGCGACCGCTTCGGCGCGATCCTGACCGCCCGGTCGATCATCGTCGGACTGACCCTCTACGGCCTCTTCGCCCTGTACCGGACCCAGACCTTCGCGCGCCTGCAGCGGCTGGTGGTGGCCTGGCAGACCCTGACCGTCGTCGCCATCGCGTATCTCTGCACGTCGCGCTCCGACATCGCCCTGTTCATGGTGCTGATGCTGCCGGGGGTGTTCATGCTGGTGGTACCGACGCGCTTTGCCTGGACGGTGGCGGCCGGCGCCTTCAGCAGCGTCGTTCTTCTCGGCGCCTACCTGCTGCCACCGCCGTTACCGCCGACGGCGCTCGGAATGCTGATGGCGTCCTGCGTGGCGGATGCGGCGATCCTGCTCTTCGTCATTCGCGCGAACCGGCTGCGCCGCCTGGAATGGGCCGCGACGCAGGCGGAACGCAAGGCCTTCAGCGACCTCGCCGAGAGCCGGGAATTGTTCGAACGGATGTTTCGCGCCGTGCCCGTGCCCATCGTGGTGGCGCGGGCGGGCGATGGCCAGATCATCAGCACCAACGACGCCGGCAACCGGTTCTTCGGGGTGGCGCAGGGCGAGACGCTGGCCAGCTACAGGACCCGCGACTTCGTCGCGGGTCCTGACCGCTTCCGGATGCAGCGGACCCTCGACGAGAAGGGCTCGCTGCGGGACCACGAAACCCGCATTACGACCCTGTCGGGCCAACGCCGCGACATTCTCCTGTCGATCGAGACGGTGCAGGTCGAGGGGACCGCCTGCCTGATCTCCAGCCTCGTCGACATCACCACCCGCAAGGCCGTGGAGGAGCAGGTGCGCACGGCGGCCCATCACGACATCCTCACCGGCCTGCCGAACCGGGCCCTGTTCCATACGACCCTCGATTCGGCCCTGGTCCGCGCCGAGGCCGGGGCGAGCGAAGTGGGCCTGATCCTGCTCGACCTCGATGCCTTCAAGGAGATCAACGATACCCTCGGGCACGATTGCGGCGACGCGCTGCTGAAGGACGTCGCCCGGCGCCTGCGCGGCGCGGTCGAGCCGGAGGATCTCGTGGCGCGTCTCGGCGGCGACGAGTTCGTCATCATCTCCCAACGTGGCGGGGCCGGACAATCCATGGCCGCCAGCCTGCACGTCCTGGCTGAGCGCATCCTCGATGCCCTGCGACCGCCGATGCCGATCAGCGGCCGGGCGGTCCTGCCCCGGGCGAGCCTTGGCCTGGCGCTCTATCCGGAGCACGCCGACAACGCGGCGGACCTGTTCACCAACGCCGACCTCGCCCTCTACGGCGCGAAGGCTTCGGGGCGAAACCGCGCGACCCTGTTCGTGCCGGCCCTGCGGGCGAACATCGAGGATCGGGTGCGGGTCACGCGCGAGATGCGCGCGGCCCTGGAGGAGGGCGGTGGCCTCGTGCCGTACTACCAGCCCAAGATCCATCTCGGCAGCGGAGCGGTCATCGGTTTCGAGGCCCTGGCGCGCTGGCAGCACCCGACGCGGGGGCTTCTCATGCCCGGGTCCTTCGCCAGCGTGTTCGACGACCCCGAGATCGGGATCGCGGTGGGCGAATCCCTGCGCCGCCAGATCTTCTGCGAGGTCACGCACTGGATCGCCGAGGGGCTCGAACCGGGGCGGGTCTTCCTGAACCTGTCCTCGGCGCAGTTCGCGCAGGGCGACCTCGCCGGGGCTTTCCTGCAGGACATCGACGCGGCCCGGGTGCCGCATGCGCGCATCGGCGTCGAGGTCACGGAGACCGTCCTGCTCGGAGGCCACGGCGACCGGGTCAGCGAAGTGCTGGCCACCCTGCACGGCGCCGGAATCCGCGTCGCCCTCGACGATTTCGGCACCGGCTACGCCTCGCTCACCCACCTCAAGCAATACCCGGTGGACGAGATCAAGATCGACCGGAGCTTCATCCGCGACCTGGAGCGCGACGCCAACGACGCAGCCATCGTCACGGCCGTCCTCCAGCTCGGGCGCAGTCTCGGCCTCGACGTCACCGCCGAGGGCGTCGAGACGCCGGAACAGGCGGCCTTCCTCAGTGCCGAGGGCTGCACGCACGTCCAGGGCTACCTCTACGGCAAGCCGATGCCGGCGAGCCGCGTGCCCTGGTTCCTGCGCAACCGGCCGGATCTGCTCGGGGGCGACGACGAGGCCGCCCCGCCTCGGCGGATCGCCTGAACGCGACGCGACCTTTGGAAGCCTGGAGCGCTCAGCCGAGCTGAGACAGCGCTTGCGCGACGTCGGCGATGAGGTCCTCGGCGTTCTCCAGCCCGATCGAGAGGCGCACCGTCTCGGGGCCGACCATGGCGGCGGCCTTGTCGGCGGGGCTGAGCTGGCGGTGCGTGGTGGTCGCCGGATGGATCGCCAGCGACTTGATCTCGCCGATGTTCACGAGGTGCGAGATCAGCTTGAGGCTCATGATGAACTTGACCGCCGCCGGCTCGCCGCCCTTGAGCGCCACGGTGAAGATCGAGCCCGGACCCTGCGGCACGTAGCGGGCGGCCATCGCCTCGCCCTCCTGGCCGGGCAGGGCGGGATAGCTCACCCAGTCCACCGCCGGATGGTCCTTGAGGAAGGCCGCGACCGTCTTGGCGTTCGCGCAATGACGCTCCATGCGCAGGGGCAGCGTCTCGATGCCGGTGAGCGTCAGGAAGGCGTTCATCGGCGAGAGGCCGGGGCCGAGTTCGCGCATGCCGAAGACCCGGCAGGCGGAGGCGAAGGCGAAGTCCGGGAAGCGCTCGGTGAGCACGAGGTCGTCGTAATCGGCCCAGGGCTCGCTCATCAGGTTGTAGCGGCCCGGCACCGCCGCCCAGTCGAAGCGCCCGGCATCGCAGATCACGCCGCCGATGGTCTGGCCCGAACCACCGAGGAACTTCGAGGTCGAGTGGATGACGATGTCGGCCCCGTGCTCGATCGGCCGGATCAGGGCCGGGGAGGCGAGGGTGTTGTCGACGACGAGGGGCAGCCCGTGCCGGCGCGCGACCTCGGCGATGCCGGCGAGATCCATGACGGTGGCGCACGGATTGACGATGGATTCGCAGATGATCGCCCGGGTCTCGGGCGTGATCTGCGCCTCGAAATCGGCCGGTGTCAGCCCCTTCGTGAACTGCGGCTTGAGGTGGTAGCGCCCGTCGAGACGATTCATCAGGCCGAGGGAGCCGCCGAACAGGCGCGAGGAGGCGACATAGGCGTCCCCGCTCTGCATCAGGGTCATCAGCACCATCAGCACCGCCGACTGGCCGGAGGCCACGGCCACCGCCGCCTTGGCGCCTTCGAGCGCGGCGACGCGCCGCTCCAGGGCGGCGACCGTCGGGTTCGAGCCGCGTGAGTAGGAGAAGCCCGTGCGGCGCAGGGCGAAGATGTCGGCCGCCTGCTGGGTATCCTCGAACACGAAGCCGTTGGTGAAGTAGATCGGCTGGACCCGCGCGCCGGTGGCGGGGTCGGGCGCGGCGCCGGCATGGATGGCCTGGGTCGCGAAGCGGTGCGTGGGGGTGTCGGTGGCCATTCGGGCCTCCCGTGTGTGGAAAACGTGTGGGCGGTCAGGCGGCGCGGCTGGCGAAGGCGCGCAGGGTCCGGACCAGGGTCGACGGCTCGTAGGGCTTCGGGATGAAGCGGGCGCCATCGGGCAGGTCGTTGGGGCCGGGGGTGCCCATGCCGGAGACGACGAGGACGGGGATGCCGGGCCAACGATGCGCCACGAGGCGGGCGAGGGCGAAGCCGTCCATGGAGCCGCGCGGCATGTCGACATCGGTCATCAGCACGCCGACGTCGGCGCGGGTCTCCAGCACCGTGAGGGCGTTGTCCGCGTGGCACGCCTCGACCACCTCGAAGCCGGCATCCGCGAGGGTATCGGCCGCTTCCATCAGGAGCAGGCCGTCGTCTTCGACGAGGAGCACGACGGGGAGGTCTGGCTGGTCTTTCGTCATCGGCGGCCGGACGATCTCGCGATTGGGGGAAGGTCGGGGCCTAGTCTCGCCCGACAGTGCCGTCAATAACGGGCGGTGTCGCGCATTCGTTTCGCCAGGGCGGGGAGCCGGCGGTCCGGCAAGGGCGGCGCGCAGGCCACCGCCAGCGCCACCAGCGCGGCGATGACGAGGCAGAACGCCACGCCGTCGTTGACCTGTTCCACCCAGTTCAAGGCCGACATCGCGCCCTCCGGTGACCGAGACCCGAGCCTCGGCCCGCCTTGGTAAAGGAAGCGTTAACGCGACCACGATCAGGCCCGCAGGGCGGCGTCGAGGTCCTCGATCAGATCCTGTGGATCCTCGAGGCCCACCGACAGGCGCACCACCTCCGGGCCGGCGCCGGCGGCGACGCGCTGCGGATCGGTGAGCTGGCGGTGGGTGGTGGAGGCCGGGTGGATGATCAGCGAGCGGGTGTCGCCGATATTGGCCAGATGCGAGAACAGGGTGAGGTTCGAGACGAGCTTCACGCCGGCCTCGTAGCCGCCCTTGAGCCCGATGGTGAAGACGGCACCCGCGCCGTTGGGCGTGTAGCGCCGGGCGAGCTGGTGGTAGCGGTCGCTCTCCAGGCCCGGATAGCTGACCCAGGCCACCGCCGGATGGGCCTGCAGGTGGGTCGCCACCACAAGCGCATTGTCGCAGTGCCGCTGCATGCGCAGGGGCAGTGTCTCGATGCCCGACAGGAGCAGGAAGGCGTTGAAGGGCGAGAGCGCCGGCCCAAGGTCGCGCAGGCCCAGCACCCGGATCGCGATGGCCAAGGCGAAATTGCCGAAGGTCTCGGCGATCACCACCCCGGCATATTCCGGCCGGGGCGCCGAGAGCATGGGAAAGCGCGCGTCGCCCGCCCAGGGGAAGCTGCCGCCGTCGACCACGATGCCGCCGATGGAATTGCCGTGGCCGCCCAGGAACTTGGTGGCCGAGTGCACGACGATGTCGGCGCCGTGCTCGAAAGGACGGATCAGGTACGGGCTCGCCATCGTGTTGTCGACGATGAGCGGGATGTTGTGGCGCTTCGCGATCTCGGACAGGGCGGCGATGTCCGTGATGACGCCACCGGGATTGGCGATGGATTCGCAGAAGATCGCCTTGGTGCGGGGCGTGATGGCCCGCTCGAACGAGGACGGATCGTCGGTGTCGGCCCAGACG
Organism: Methylobacterium sp.; assembly: GCF_028290105.1. Lineage (GTDB taxonomy): Bacteria > Pseudomonadota > Alphaproteobacteria > Rhizobiales > Beijerinckiaceae > Methylobacterium. Next base: position 38,741 of record NZ_JAQGKL010000200.1, on the reverse strand, counting down.
ACGTTCCAGCCGAAGTTCTTGTAGGAATGGTTGAACTGGTTGATCGAGCCGCCATAGAGCTTGTTGGCGGCGATGAACTCGTCGCCCGGCTGCATCAGGGCGTGCATCACCAGGAACTCGGCGGCGTGGCCCGAGGCCACCGCCACCGCCGCGGTGCCGCCCTCGAGGGCCGCGACGCGCTCTTCCAGCACCGCGTTGGTCGGGTTGGTGATGCGCGAGTAGATGTTGCCGAAGGCCTGGAGCCCGAACAGCGAGGCGGCGTGCTCCACGTCGTCGAACACGAACGAGGCGGTCTGATAGATCGGCGTGGCACGCGCACCCGTCGTGGCGTCGGGCGCGGCGCCGGCATGGATGGCCCGCGTGTTGAATCCGGGCAGACGATCGGTCATCGCAAATCCTCCCGGGCCGCCGGGCCCGCAACGCCTGTCTTCTACGCTCCGACGGAAGCCGGCGGAAGGGGACGTCATCCGTTGTAACGAACGATGGTTCTTTATGCCGGACGGATGGGCAGGGTCAAGACGGGCTGTCCAGGCTGACCCTCCGATTGCGGGGAGGGGCGCGGCCTCCACCCCGCACCAGCGCTATCCTGCCGGTTCAAGCTGAGCTATGGCCCCCGCCATGACCCATCCAGCGACCCGCCAGACGGCCACCCCCCAGTCCCTCGCTCCCGCGAGCGTCCCGGCGGCGCGCATCCTTATCGCGAGCTTCGTGGGCACCGCGATCGAGTTCTACGACTTCTACGTCTACGCCACCGCCGCCGCCCTGGTGATCGGGCCGATCTTCTTCCCGCCGGGCGATCCGGCGGTGCAGACGCTGGCAGCCTTCGCCACCTTCTCCATCGCGTTCATCGCGCGCCCGCTGGGCGCCGCGTTCTTCGGGCATTTCGGCGACCGGGTCGGGCGTAAGGCCACGCTGGTGGCCTCGCTGATGATCATGGGCCTGTCGACGGTGCTGATCGGCTGCCTGCCGTCCTACGCCACCGCCGGCTGGTGGGCGCCCTTGGGCCTGTGCGTGCTGCGCTTCGGGCAGGGCGTGGGGTTCGGCGGCGAGTGGGGCGGGGCGGCCCTGCTCGCGGTGGAGAACGCGCCGCCGGGGCGACGCGCCCTCTACGGCATCTTCCCGCAGCTCGGTGCGCCGGTGGGCTTCATCACCGCCAATCTCGGCTTCCTCGGGCTGGCGCTGGCCTTGAGCCCGGCCGACTTCCAGGCCTGGGGCTGGCGCATCCCGTTCCTGGCCTCCGCCGTGCTCGTCGGCGTCGGGCTCTATGTCCGGCTGAAACTCACCGAGACGCCGGTGTTCAAGGCCGCCCTGGAAAAGGCGGCCCCCGAGCGCGTGCCGCTTGCGGTGATCTTCACGAAATACATCCGCGCGACCCTGCTCGGCACCTTCGCGATGGTGGCCTGCTACGCGGTGTTCTACCTCTCCACCGTGTTCGCCCTGAGCTACGGCGTCTCGACGCTCGGCTTCACCCGGCCGACCTTCCTGCTGTTCGAATGCGTGGCCGTGCTGTTCATGGGGCTCGGCATTCCGCTCTCCGGCTGGGCCGCCGACCGGTACGGCCGCCGCCCCGTCCTGCTCTCCGGCCTCGTCTTCACGGCGAGCCTCGGCCTCCTGATGGGTCCGATGCTCGGCAGCGGCCAGGGCGGCCTCGTGCTCGGCTTCCTGTGCCTCGGCCTGTTCGCCATGGGCTGGCTCTTCGGGCCCATGGGCGCGCTCCTGCCCGAACTCTTCCCGACCCGCGTGCGCTACACCGGCGCCTCCGTGACCTACAACCTCGCCGGCATCCTCGGCGCCTCCGCCGCGCCGTACCTGGCGCAGCGGTTGAGTGAATGGGGCGGTGTCGGTTGGGTGGGGCTTTATCTGGCGATCGCCGCCGGGATCAGCTTCACGGCCGTGGCGCTCATGGAAGAGACGGGCACCAAGGGGTTTCGCCTGGACAACGCTTGAACGGGTCTCGCTTCGGCGCTGCGAAATCGTACAGCCGCGACAGCAAAGTGTGTGCTGACGAGCCGGGCCGATAAACGCGGTCTCGTCAGCGATCGATCTCGATCTTCGGACACCGATCCATCACCACCACGCACCCCGCCGCCTCCGCCCGCGCGGCGGCGGCGTCATCCCGCACGCCGACCTGCATCCAGATGAAGCGCGGCGGCGGCACCAGGGCCAGCGCTTCGTCCACCACGCCACCCGCCGCATCGGACTGGCGAAAGATCTCGACCATGTCGACGGGCTGGCCCAGGTCGGCGAGGCAGGCGACCACGGGCTGGCCGAGCAGCGTCTGACCGGCGAGCCCGGGATTGACCGGGGTGACGCGGTAGCCGCGTGCCAGCAGGAAGGCCATGACGTGGTGGCTCGGCCGGGCCGGATTGGCCGAGGCGCCCACCAGCGCGATGTTCTTCGTCTCGGTCAGCACCCGGCGGATCAGGGCGGGATCGTAGGCGTCGTGGGCGTGGCTCATGCCTCACCTTGTCGGTCATGCTCAAGCATGCTGCAAGGTGAGCTATGTCCGAGACCCTGCCCCAGACCCTGTCGCTGCCCGAGACCATCGCCTTCCTGGATTCGGCCTTTCCGCAGATGGCGGCGGGCGGGCGCAGCTATCACCTCGTCGCGGTCGGTCCCGGCTCGGCCCGGATGCGCATGGACCACCACGAACGGCACCTGCGCCCCGGCGGCACGGTCTCCGGCCCATCCATGATGGCGCTGGCCGACTACGCGCTCTTCGCGGCGATCCTCGCCAGCCTCGGCCCCGTGGCGCTGGCCGTCACCACGAACCTCAACTTCAACTTTCTGCGGAAACCCGGGCCGAACGGGCTGGTGGCCGAGGCGCGCCTGCTCAAGCTCGGGCGCCGGCTGGCGGTGGGCGAGGTGGCGATCACCGCGCCCGATTCGGACGATCTCGTCTGCCACGCCACCGGGACGTACTCGATCCCGCCGGAGCGGTGAGGGAGCGCCCCTCCCTCAGAGGGGAGACGGGAATTGCGCGATACGGTACCAGGATACCACTAGACCAAACCCGTTCGAATGATTGCGGTTTTCGTCATTCCGACGCCCAAAATCGCATCCGTGCTTGACGCCGGGTCCGGCAGCCCCTAGAGACGCCGCAACGCCGTCGCGTCCCGAACGCGGCGGCGCACCCTTTTCAAGTCAGTATGGAACGTCACGGGATGAGCAGCGCGCAAAAGACCTTTTCGCTGAAGCCCGCCGATGTCGACAAGAAGTGGATCATCGTCGATGCGGAGGGCCTGGTCGTCGGCCGGCTCGCCACCATCATCGCGATGCGCCTGCGTGGCAAGCACAAGGCTTCGTACACGCCCCACGTCGATTGCGGCGACAACGTCATCGTCATCAACGCCGAGAAGGTGAAGTTCACCGGCCGCAAGCGCGAGCAGAAGGTGTACTACCACCACACCGGTTACCCGGGCGGCATCAAGGAGCGGACGGCGAAGTTCATCCTCGACGGCCGGTTCCCCGAGCGCGTCGTGGAGAAGGCCGTCGAGCGCATGCTGCCGCGCGGCCCGCTCTTCCGCCAGATCATGGGCAACCTCCGGGTCTACAAGGGCTCCGAGCATCCCCACACCGCCCAGCAGCCGCAGGCGCTCGACGTCGGCAGCCTCAACCGCAAGAACGTGAGCGCTTGATCATGGCGACCCTTCAGTCCCTCTCCGACCTGAACCGCGCGAACGTCGAGGATCCCGAGAACGCGGCTCCCGTCCACGTTCAGAAGCTCGATGCCCAGGGCCGCGCCTACGCCACGGGCAAGCGCAAGGACGCGGTCGCCCGTGTCTGGATCAAGCCCGGCACCGGCACCGTGGTGGTCAACGGCCGTGCCGTCGAGACCTACTTCGCCCGCCCCGTGCTGCGCATGATCCTGCGCCAGCCGCTCACCATCGCCAACCGCGTCGACCAGTACGACATCACCGTCTCGGTGCATGGCGGCGGTCTCTCGGGCCAGGCCGGCGCCGTGCGCCACGGCCTGTCCAAGGCGCTGACCTACTACGAGCCGGAGCTGCGCGGCCCCCTCAAGCGCGAAGGCTTCCTCACCCGCGACGCCCGCGTGGTCGAGCGCAAGAAGTACGGCCGCAAGAAGGCCCGCCGCAGCTTCCAGTTCTCGAAGCGCTGAGGCGACGAACCAAGACGTATCGGGACAGGGCGGCTTCGGCCGCCCTTTCCTTTTGAAGCCCGGCGAGAGACCAATCCACGATGGCAAAACCCTTCCGGCGCGTCCGCGAGCCCGACGCCAAGGCCGTCACCCTCTGCCTCGCGAAACGCGACGGCGCCACGATGGGCGAGGTCAAGCTCCCCGATGGCCGCCTGTTCAGCACCACCGGCGTGCTCCCCATCGCCGAGGCCTTCGGCATCGCCGTGCATGTCGCAAACGAGAGCGACCGCGAGATCGTGGTGGTCGACCCGCAGAACCTCTGGCAGGCGTCGTGGGGTGAATTGACCGCCTGACCTTTCGGTCGAGGTCGATGGGCGGCCGTCTTCGGCATCCACCGAACTTCCGGGGTGTCGCGGGAGAGCAAAGACCCGGAGGGCGCGGCAAGCGGGCTCTCCAGGGCAGCCGGCAGCACGAAACGTGGCAGACCCTGCGTTCATGAATCCCGGGCTCCGCTGCGCGGGCCCCGGGATGGCACTGCGATCGCTCGTCCCTGCAGGACAAGGAAGCTGGGTCTTCTCACCCACCTCCGATCGAAACACGCCTCATGCGTGGAGCGCGTGCTCCAATTCCCCCTTCGACATCTTCGAGCGCCCGGGGATGTTCTTCGCCTGCGCGGCCTTCATCAGGTCGGCCTTGGTCTTTCCGGATCCGGATGCGCCGTGGCTTTCCTTGCGCGCCGCGGCGGTCTTCTTGGCGACATCCGCCGGCTGCTTCGAGAACTGCTTGCCCTTGGCCGAATCGGCGCGCTTCTTGTTCGTCGACCGGTCGTACTCGGATTTCGAGACGGCCTCGCGGGCCTTCTTCGGCAGATAGCGTTCCCCGGTCTCGCCGCTCTTCTCGCCGGACTTCGTGTCCCACTCCTCCTCGGTCCACTGCTTCAAGTGGTTGTCGTCGGATTTCTTGCCCTTGTAGCCGCCGCCGGCGTCCTTGTAGGCCTTGGTCGCGGCCTGTGCCTTGCGGGCGGACCATTGCCCGGGCTTGCCGCCCTTGTCCGATTCGGTGATCTCTTTCTTCACCTTGTCCCAAAGCTTGGGATCGGTCTTCTCCGCGCTGGCTGACATGGTCGTCTCCGGGCATTGACGGTCGTTGCCGCACCAACGGGTGGGGGTGAGGCCCGTTCCGGTCCGGCATGCGGCGTGCACAGGCTTGATGCGGTGTCATCAAGCCGTGTTGGCCCCGCGCGAAAACATCGACTTGCGCCGAGCGACATCGACTTCGATGAATGACATTGACTTGGGCAAGCGACGCCCGCACGGACTCGACCGGAGCGGACGCTCGGTGAGTGAAGAACAGGATAGAGCGTGTCCATGAGCGAGCACGGCGCCGGAGGACAGCCCACGGTCTTCATCGACGGCGAAGCCGGCACCACCGGCCTCGGCATCCGCGAGCGCCTGGAGCGCGAAGGCCGCGTCGCCCTGCGCAGCATTCCGCACGAGAGCCGCAAGGACGTCTCCGTCAAGCGTACGCTGCTGCAGGAGGTCGACCTCGTCGTGCTGTGCCTGCCGGACGAGGCCGCCAAGGAGACCGTGGCGCTCGCCGACACCCTGCCGGGCGGTGGCCCCCGCATTCTCGATGCCAGCACCGCGCACCGGGTCGACCCCGCCTGGATCTACGGTTTTGCCGAATTGGAGCAGGCGCAAGCCGACGCGATCCGGCGGGCCCGGCGGGTCGCCAATCCGGGCTGCTATCCCACCGGCGCCATCGCGCTGCTCCGCCCCCTGGTGGAGGCGGGTCTGCTGCCGGCCGACCATCCGGTCAGCATCAACGCGGTCAGCGGCTACAGCGGCGGCGGCAAGAGCATGATCGAGGCCTACGAGTCCGGGCGGGGCGAGCCCTTCCTGCTCTACGGCCTCGGCTTCACGCACAAGCACCTGCCCGAGACCCAGGCCTATGCGGGCCTGAGCCGCCGGCCGATCTTCATTCCGTCCGTGGGCAATTTCCGGCAGGGCATGCTGGTGAGCGTCCCGCTCTTCCTCGACACCCTGCCGGGCGCACCCCGTGTCGCCGATCTCAAGGCCGTGCTGACGGCCTATTACGCGGGCCAGGACCTCGTGCGGGTGATCCCCGCCGACGGCACCGAGCGGATCGAGCCCGAGGCGCTCAACGACACCGATCGCCTCGAACTCCGGGTCTACGGCCACGACACCTTCCGTCAGGCCGTGCTCGTCGCCCGCCTCGACAATCTCGGCAAGGGCGCCTCCGGCGCGGCCGTGCAGAATATCGGCCTGATGCTCGGCCTCGACTGAGACGGGACCGCGAAAGCCGAACACAGCACGCGTCGGCCTCGGCTGATGGAAACGGATCGCCCGCGCGCCGCAACTCGGCGAGCGTGCGCCGCGCGTGTCGCGCACGAACAGGACTGGCCGATCAGCGGGGGATGTCCTGCAAAACGGCGCGACCATTCAGGACGCCCGAAGCCGCGCAAGCAGCCGGGAGCGTGGACAGCCGCGCATCGCTGCCCCTCCACTCCGATGAAGCCAGACGCTGATCGCTGGACCACGCCGTCGGACTCGGATCAGACCAGATTCGACACAGCATCGGGCGCGATCCAAAAAGCTTCGTCGGCCTGATCGATGTCCTTCACCGCTACAGTCTCACGCGATCGTGCAGTTGATCTCCGACCGCAAGACGACGGAGCCGGGATGCCGCGCGAGACGGGCATCACGACGCGCGGATCTCGGAGCATCGACGTGCATCCTGCTGCGAGAGCGGTAGACATCTTGTGAACTTGTTCGCATAGTGCAGCAATCATCATTGCGAGAACCGTCGCAATGCATTACCGAACGTTCATCAGGCCACTTTGAAAGACGGCCGCGGGTCGATGATGACGACCTGGCTGTTCGCGGATGAGCGGCGCCGAGCGTGGCGGCCGCAATTCCGGGCGCAGGGACGGCGTGAAGACGACATCGATCAAGTCCCATGTTTTCGTTCCGCAGATGCAGACAATTCTAAAGAACGTGCGCCCCGCCTAGTCACGCCTGTCGCGTCCACAGGTGGCTTCATCGTTTTTTCGGGCAACTGGAGGGCGATCATTCTCCGTCATGCCTGCGATGCGCGAAAATTGACAAATGATCCACAACCCGTCGGGGAAAAACCGCTTGACCGGCCGAAGATCTTCTTGATTGGCCAAAGAACTGAGCCTAGGTTTCTCAACAACTCCAACACTTCACCAGATCGGCCCAGCCACATGACCGAAACAGACACCGATGCAGCCCGACTCATCACCCTGGCGGCCGATATCGTCTCGGCCTATGTCAGCAACAATCACGTACAGAGCGCAGAACTTCCCAAGCTCTTGAGTGATGTGCACGAGGCGATCCGTGGCGTCTCCGCGGCCGGTGCGCCGGTCGTCGATGCCGGTCCGCCCAAGGCGACGCCGCAGGAGATCCGCCGCTCGATCACCGCGGACTACTTGATCAGTTTCGAGGACGGCAAGCAGTACAAGACCCTGCGCCGCCACCTGACCCTGCGCGGGCTGACGCCCGAGCAGTATCGCGCGAAGTGGGGCCTTGCGCCCGATTACCCGATGACCTCGGCGAGCTATTCCGAGCAGCGCTCCGAACTCGCCCGCGCGCTCGGCCTCGGCCAGCAGCGTCGCAAGGGCGTCGCCAAGAGCGCGCCGGAGGAGACCGTCAGCGAGGCGGCGGCGGACGTCGAGGCCAAGGAAGAGGCCGAGGCGCCCGCGCCCGAGAAGAAGCGTCGCGGCCCCCGCAAGAAGGTCGACGCCTGATCGCATCCCCTCGGGCCTGACCGACAGGTCGGGCCCGATCCAGATCACGACGCGCAGGCCGGCCGGAGATGTCCGGGCCGGTCTGCGCGTCGTTCGTCGTTTCGGGGATGGGAGCGGTCAGGGGCATACGATGCGCGCGCAGGCTCCCCGAGCCCGGCGCATCGCTGATCCGGGTCGGCCGTGTTAGCCCTGCGGGTGCGTGCTGCAATGCAGCATTCCACCCTCGCGCCGCCTCGGGCGGGGGCCGGCCTCAGCCCCAGGCGCCCCATGCTCTCCCGCCCGATCCTCGCCCTGGCCGCGGCCTCCTTCGGCATCGGCACCACCGAATTCGTGATCATGGGGCTGCTGCCCGAGGTGGCCGACAGCTTCGGCGTGAGCGTGCCGCGCGCGGGCCTCCTGGTCTCTGGCTATGCCCTCGGGGTCGCCGTCGGCGCGCCCATCGTCGCCATCGCCACAGCCCGGCTGCCGCGCAAGGCCGCGCTCCTCGTGCTGATGGCGGTGTTTCTGCTGGGCAACCTCGGCTGCGCGCTCGCCCCGAGCTACGACCTGCTGATGCTGGCGCGCATCGTCACCGCCTTCGCGCACGGCGCCTTCTTCGGCATCGGCGCGGTGGTGGCGGCGAGCCTCGTGCCGCGCGAACAGCGCACCCAGGCCGTCGCGCTGATGTTCGCGGGCCTGACCCTGGCCAACGTGCTCGGCGTCCCCTTCGGAACGGCGCTCGGGCAGTTCGCCGGCTGGCGGGCGACGTTCTGGGCCGTGCTCGCCCTCGGGATCGTGGCCGCCGCCGCCATCCTGGCCTACGTGCCCGGCGGGATGCCCGGCTCGCGCGGGGGCCTGGCGGGGGAGTTCCGCTCCCTGCGGCGCTGGCCGGTCCTGCTGCCGATGCTGGTGAGCACGCTGGCCTCGGTGAGCCTGTTCACGGTGTTCACCTACATCACGCCGCTCCTGGAGGACGTCAGCGGGCTCACCCCGACCCAGGTCACCGGCGCGCTCCTGCTCTTCGGCGTCGGCCTGACGCTCGGCAACCTCGCCGGCGGGCGCCTGGCGGACCGGCGCCTGATGGCCACCGTCATCGGCGCCTTCTCGGCCCTCGTGGTGGTCCTGGCCCTGTTCGCCTTCACGGCGAAGGCCGCGATCCCCGCCGTGCTGACGCTCCCGGTCTGGGGCGCCCTGGTCTTCGCCCTGGTGGCGCCCCTGCAGGTCTGGGTGGTGGAAGCCGCCACCGACGCGCCGAACCTCGCCTCGACCCTGAACCAGGGCGCGTTCAACCTCGGCAACGCCACCGGCGCGGCCCTGGGCGGGGCGGTGGTCACCGCCGGCCTCGGCTATGGCAGCCTGCCCTGGTTCGGGGCCGCCATCGCGCTCCTGGCCCTCGGCCTGACCCTCACGGCCCGCAGACCCGCCGGGCGGCCACGGATCGCCTGAGGCCCGATCAGGCCAGGGGGGTGGCCAGGACCTTGTCGATGCGCCGGCCGTCCATGTCGACGACCTCGAAGCGCCAGCCATGCGACTCGAAGAACTCGCCCGTGGCCGGGATGCGGCCGAGGCGGAAGATCACGAAGCCCGCGAGCGTGGTGAAGTCGTCGGAATCCGGCCGTTCCACGAAGGCGAGGCGGTCGAAGGCCTGGGTCGCCGGCATCATACCGTCGATGAGGAGCGAGCCGTCGTCCCGCTCGACCACGTTGGGCTCGTCGCCCACCTCCGGGATGTTGCCCGCGATCGCCTCCAGGAGGTCGGTCTGCGTGACGATGCCCTCGAGGCTGCCGTACTCGTCGACCACCACCGCCATCCGCACGGGCTTGGCCTGGAAGGTCTCCAGCACGGCGAGGATCGACATGCTCTCGTGGACCACGATCGGCGGCTGCGTCACCGCCAGCACGTCCACGCTCTTGCCGTCGAGGAGCTGGTTCAGCAGGTCCTGCTTGCGCACCACGCCGACGATCTCGTCGACTTCGCTGCGGCTGACCACGAGCTGCGCGTGGTCGCATTCGCGCACCGACCGGAGGATCGCCTCGCGGTCCTCGTCGGCATCCACCCACTCGACCTCGTGGCGCGGCGTCATGATATCGCGCACCCGGCGCTCGCCGATGGAGAAGATGCGCTGCACCGCCTCCTGCTGCGCCTCGCGGATCAGGCCGGCCTCCTGGCTCGCCTGAACCAGGAGGTTGAGCTCGGCGGTGGAGTGCAGGGAGCCCTCGCCGTGGCCGGCCTGGAGCCCGAACAGGCGCACGATGCCGTTGCCGAGCCCGTTCAGGAACAGGATGGCGGGCCGGAAGACGAACAGGAAGACGCCGAGCGGCCGGACCACGGCGAGCGCGGTGCGCTCGCTGCGCTGGAGCGCGAGGCTTTTGGGCGCCAGTTCGCCGAGCACGATGTGCATCGAGGTGATGAGGACGAAGGAGATCACCACCGCGATGGTGTGGGCGGCCGTGGTGCCCACCGGCTCCGGCAGGAAGCCGAGGGCCGGCACGATGAGGTGGGCGAGCGCCGGTTCGCCGACCCAGCCTAGCGCCAGGGACGAGATGGTGATGCCGAGCTGCGTGGCGGCGAGGTAGGCGTCGAGGTGATCGGTGGCGCGCTGGAGCGACCGGGCATGGGTCCGGCGCTCGGAGACCAGTTCGGCGACCCGGCTCTTGCGCACCGAGACCAGGGCGAACTCGGCGGCCACGAAGAACCCATTGGCGAGCACGAGGGCGAAGACGGCAACGAGGCCCAAGCCGGTTGCCCATGCATCGTCGAAAATCGTCGTCTCCCCTGATCAGCGGCGGATCTCTAACAGCTACGCCGGGTACGGGCCACCGCGATCCCGCCGAAGATGCGACGGGGAAGGCCGGGCTCGCACGAAATGGCCGCAAGTCCCGAAAGATCCCGACGCAGCCTGCGCCGACAGGAAGAAAAAGACCATTCCGGACACAGTGAATCATTGCCAGGAACAAAGCTGACAACTCACGGTTCTCGGGTCGCACGGGCATTCCGTCAGAACAGTCGGAATTTCGACTGGCCTGTGGTCAGCATTAACCCATGTTATCCGTCCGGATATCGTTTGTTAGTGCTTCGATTCCTAGCGTGGGGCATCGTGACTGCGTGAAAGAAACCATTCTGATCACCGGCGGCGCCGGCTTCATCGGTCGCCACCTCGCGCATGCGCTGCTGGAGCGGGGCTACCGCGTCCGGGTTCTCGACAGCCTGATCGAGCAGGTCCACGGCCACGCCAAGGTGGCGCAGGGTCTCGCCCCCGAGGTCGAGATCCGCATCGGCGACGTGCGCGACGCCGGGGCCGTCGCGGCGGCCCTGAAGGGGGTCGACCGCGTGGTTCACCTGGCGGCCGAGGTCGGTGTCGGCCAGAGCATGTATGCCGTGGAGCGCTACGTCTCGGTCAACGATTGCGGCACCGCGGTGCTGTTCGAGGGCCTGATCGCCAATCCGGTCAAGCGCGTCGTCGTCGCCTCCTCGATGAGCGTCTACGGCGAGGGCCTCTACCGCGCCGAGGACGGCACCCTCGTGGAGAATGCGCTCCGGCGCCCGCGAAAGGCCGGCGAATTCTGGGACCCCCTCGACGCCGGGGGCCGCCCGTTGCGCCCGGTGCCGACACCGGAAACCAAGCTGCCCGCGCTCGCCTCGGTCTACGCTCTCACGAAGTACATGCAGGAGCGCCTGACCCTGACGCTCGCGCCCGCCTACGGCATGGAGGGCGTCGCCCTGCGCCTGTGGAACGCCTACGGACCCGGCCAGGCCCTCTCGAATCCCTATACGGGCGTGCTCGCGATCTTCGCCGCGCGCATCCACAACGGCCAGCCGCCGATGATCTTCGAGGACGGCGAGCAGCGCCGCGACTTCGTCCACGTGGAGGACGTGGCGCGCGCCTTCGTGCTGGCCCTGGAGCACCCGGACGCGCCGGGCCAGGTCTACAATGTCGGCAGCGGCGAGGATCGCTCCGTGCGCGAGGTCGCCCGCCTGCTGGCCGAGGCCATGGGCCGCCCCGACATCGCCCCCGAGGTCACCGGCCAGGCGCGCTCCGGCGACATCCGCCACTGCATCGCCGATATCGGCCGCATCGAGCGCGAACTCGGCTTCCGGCCGCAGCGCGACTTCACCGAGGGCCTGGCCGAACTCGCGGCCTGGGTCGCCCGGCAGCAGGCGATCGACCGCGTGGCGGATGCGCGCCGGGAACTCGAAGCACGGGGTCTCGTGGCTTGACGAAACGCACCGTCCTCATCACCGGCGGCGCCGGTTTCGTCGGCGCCAACCTCGCGGACAGCCTGGCGGGCGACGGCCATACCGTCATCGTCTACGACGCCCTCGTGCGCCCTGGCGTGGCGCGCAACCTCGCATGGCTGCAGGCACGCCACCCCGACCGGATCCGCTCGATCGTCGCCGACATCCGCGATGCGGGGCCCCTCGGCGAAGCGGTGGCCGAGGCCGGGGCCGTGTTCCACTTCGCCGCGCAGGTGGCGGTGACGACGAGCCTCACCGACCCGCGCGGCGATGCCGAGGTGAACCTCATCGGCACGCTCAATTTGCTGGAGGCGATGCGCGCGCGGGCGCGGCCCATACCCCTGCTGTTTGCCTCCACCAACAAGGTCTATGGCGACCTGCCCGATATCGCGCTCGCCCGCGAGGGCGACGCCCACCTGCCGGTCGATCCCACGTTACGCGCACGCGGCATCGGCGAGGACCGCCCGCTGGATTTCCACACCCCCTATGGCTGTTCCAAGGGTGCGGCGGACCAGTACGTGCTCGACTATTCCCGCAGCTTCGGCCTGCCGACGGCGGTCTTCCGCATGAGCTGCATCTACGGCCCGCGCCAGATGGGCACCGAGGACCAGGGCTGGGTCGCCCACTTTCTCATCCGCGCCCTCGAAGGCAAGGCCATCACCCTCTATGGCGACGGCGCGCAGGTGCGCGACATCCTGCACGTGCGGGATGCCGTCGCCGCCTATCGCGCGGCCTTGACCCGCATCGACGCCATCGCGGGCCGCGCCTTCAATCTCGGAGGCGGCCCGCGCAACGCGGTGAGCCTGCTCCAGATCCTCGACCACATCGCCGCCCTGACCGGACGTCCCGTCGAACGCACCCTCCAGGACTGGCGCCCGGGCGACCAGCGCTACTACGTCTCGGATACGCGCGCGGTCACGGAGGCGCTGAGCCTCGGCAGCGCGACCGAGTGGCGCGAAGGCGTCGCCGATCTGGCCGCCTGGCTCGCGACCGAGCGCGGGTTCAGATCCGGCCACGCGCCGCTCGCGGGGGCCGCCGAATGAGAGTCGCCCTCGTCAACCCGCCCTGGGACTACCGCAACAGCATCTATTTCGGGTGCCGCTCGCCGCACCTGCCCCTGGAACTCGCCTATAGCGCCGCCCTGCTGGAGGCCGCCGGCCACGAGGCGCTCATCGTCGATGCGCATCTCGACGGCCTCGGCCAGGATCAGGCCGCCGACGCGGTCGCGGCCTTCGCCCCGGCCATGACCGTGGTGGCGACCGCACCCACCTACCTGTTCTGGCGCTGCGCCCCGCCGGAATTGCGGGTGCCGCGCGGCTTCCTCGACGCCCTGAACGGGCGCGGCGGCCGCACGGTCGCGGTGGGCCCGCACGGCTCGGCGACGCCGGGCCCGACCCTCGACAAGCTCGCCTGCGATGTCGTCGTGCGCGGCGAATGCGAGGAGATCGTCGCCCGCCTCGCCGATGCGGACGATCTCCACGCGGTGCCGGCCATCGCCTTCCGCGACGGCGGCGCCCGGGTGGTGACCGGCGGGCCCCATGCGAGCCGCTTCACCGATCTGGCCCCCCTGCGCTGGCCCGACCGCTGGATCGCGCGGCACACCCACCATCACCACCGCTTCGACACCCAGCCCGACGGGCCTGGCGCCGAGGTCGAGGCCTCGCGCGGCTGCCCCTACGCGTGCAGTTTCTGCGCGAAGATCGACTTTCGCGACGCCTACCGCCGACGCGACCTCACCATCGTCCTCGATGAGATCGACGGGCTGATCGCGCAGGGCGTGACCTACCTCTATTTCATCGACGAGATCTTCCTGCCCCAGAAGCCCCTGCTGGAGGCCCTCGTCTCCCGCGAGGTGCGCTTCGGCATCCAGACCCGGATCGACCTCTGGAAGCCCGACATGCTCGACCTCCTCGGGGCGGCGGGCTGCGTCTCCATCGAGGCCGGCATCGAGAGCCTGACGGAAGCGGGCCGCGCCGCCCTCGACAAGAAGTGCCGGGCCTCCACCGACGATCTCGCCGAGCGCCTGATCCATGCCCGGCGCAGCGTTCCCTTCGTCCAGGCCAACCTGATCGCGGTGGCGGGCGACGACCCCGCCATGGTGGCGGATTGGCGCGACCGCCTGCGCCGGGACGGGGTCTGGGCCAACGATCCGGTGCCGCTCTATCCCTATCCGAGTTCGCCCGATTACCGCCGCCTCTGGGGCGAGCCCGACGACCACGCCTGGGAGCGCGCGCACGCCCATTACCTCGGGCAGTTCACGCGCCTCAGCGACATCCAGGAGGAGCGCCCGCTGCCTCTTCGCGACCTGGAGGCCGCATGCGGATGCCGGTGAGAGAGCGCCCGCACGTCCTGATGACGGCCGACGCCCTGGGCGGGGTCTGGCAGTACAGCCTCGACCTCGGCGAGGGCCTGGTGCGGCGCGGGCTGAGCGTCACCATCGCGGTCCTCGGGCCGGTCCCGCCCGCCGAGCGCATCGCCGCCGCCGAGGCCGCCAGCGGCTGCCGCATCCTCGCAACCGGCCTCGCCCTCGACTGGATGGCGCGGGACCCGGCCGAGGTCCGCGAGGCCGCGGCCGCCCTGGCGCGCCTCGCCGGGAGCCTGAACGCCGACATCGTCCACCTGCATTCCCCGGCGCTCGCCGGCCCGGACTACCCGGTGCCGGTGGTGGCCGTCTCCCATTCCTGCGTCGGGACGTGGTGGGAGGCCGTGGAGACCGGCCCGCTGCCCGCCGACCTCGCTTGGCGCCGCGATCTCGCCGCCGCCGGATGCGCCACCGTCGATGCCCTGCTGGCGCCGACGAAAGCCTTCGCGGCGGCGACGCAGGCGGTCTACGGGCTACCCGCGAGCCCCGTGGTGGTGCGCAACGGGCGCCGCGCGTCGGCCCGGCCGAGCGGGGCGCTCCCGCCCGCGTCCTACGTCTTCACCGCCGGGCGCCTCTGGGACCGGGCCAAGAACGCCGCCGCCCTCGACCGGGTCGCCGCGCGCCTCGACTGGCCGCTTCGGGCCGCCGGACCGATGGAGAGCCCGAGCGGCGAGCGCGTGGCGGCGCGCCACCTCGACTGCCTCGGCCGCCTCGACGATCTCGGCGTCGCCGCGCACCTCGTTCGGCGCCCGGTCTTCCTCTCGCTCGCGCGCTACGAGCCCTTCGGCCTCGCGGTGCTGGAGGCGGCGAGCGCCGGCTGCGCCCTCGTCCTCTCCGACCTCGCGAGCTTTCGCGAATTGTGGGACGGCGCCGCTCTCTTCGTCGACCCGGAGGACGAGGCCGGCGCGGTCGCGGCGATCCGGGGGCTCGCCGACGATCCCGCCGAGCGGGCCCGGTGGGGCGCGGCCGCGCGCACCCGCGCCGGCCGCTACGGCGTCGAGGCGATGACCACCGGCGTGCTCGGCATCTTCCGCGCCTGCTGGGCCGGGACCTCCGCCCGCTCCCTCGGGGGGGCCGCCGCATGAGGATCGCCTACTTCACCCATTCCCTGGCCTCGTGCTGGAACCACGGCAACGCGCATTTCCTGCGCGGGGTGCTGCGGGAACTGATCGCGCTGGGCCATGAGGTCGATGCCTACGAGCCCGAGGGCGCCTGGAGCCTGGAGAACCTGCTGCGGGACCACGGCGAGGCCGGCCTCGACGCCTACCGGGCGGCCTATCCGGACCTCGCCTCGACGACCTATGCAAGCATCGACGCCGTCGCGGACCGGGTCGCACAGGCCGATCTCGTGATCGTCCACGAGTGGAACGACCCGGCCCTCGCCGCCGCCCTCGGCGCCCGGCGTAAAAGCGGCGCCGGCTACACCCTGCTGTTCCACGACACCCACCACCGCGCCGTCAGCGCCCCCGACGAGATGCGCCGCTTCGACCTCTCCGGCTTCGACGGGATCCTGGCCTTCGGCGAGACCCTGGCGGCGGTCTATCGAAACTGGGGCTGGGGCGACCGCGCCTTCGTCTGGCACGAGGCCGCCGACACCCGCCTGTTCCATCCGCCGGCGCGGGAGGGCCCGCGCGCCGGACTCGTCTGGATCGGGAACTGGGGCGACGACGAGCGCAGCCAGGAACTCGAGACCTACCTGTTCGCGCCGGCCCGGGCCGCCGGGCTCGGACTCGACGTCTACGGCGTGCGCTATCCCGATGCGGCGGTCCGGACCCTGCAACATCATGGCGCGTGCTATAACGGCTGGGCGCCCAATGCAGCCGCGCCACGCCTCTTCGCGCAGCATGTGGCAACCGTCCACGTGCCACGTCGCTTCTACGTGCGGCACCTGCCCGGCATCCCGACCATCCGCGTCTTCGAGGCCCTGGCCTGCGGCATCCCGCTCGCCTGCGCGCCCTGGGACGACGCGGAGGGGCTGTTCAGGCCCGGCACGGACTACCTCGTCGCCCGCAGCGGGCCCGAGATGGGGCGCCACCTCGCGGCGCTGCGGAACGACCCCGCCTTGCGGATTTCCTTACGCGATCAGGGTCTTGCCACCATCGCGGCCCGCCACACCTGTGCCCATCGCGCCGCCGAACTGCTCGCCATCGTGGCGCGCCTCGGCGTTCCCGAACCCCTGGAGAGATCCGCATGAAGATCGCCTTCTACGGCTCCAGCCTGCTGTCCTCCTACTGGAACGGCGCGGCCACCTACTATCGCGGCCTCCTCAGCGACCTCGCCGGCCGCGGCCACAGCATCACCTTCTACGAACCCGACGCCTTCGACCGTCAGCAGCACCGCGACATCGACCCGCCGCCCTATGCCGAGGTGAAAGTCTATCCGGCGACCCCCGACGCCATGCGCGGCGTTGTGGCGGAAGCGGCGCGAGCGGATGTCGTCGTCAAGGCGAGCGGTGTCGGGATCTTCGACGAGGAACTGCTCGAGGGCGTCATCGACACATCGCGGCCGGAGGCGATCCGCATCTTCTGGGACGTCGACGCGCCCGCCACCCTCGCGGAGATGCGGGCGAACGCCGCCCACGTCCTGCACCGCGCGATGCCGGCCCTCGACCTCGTCCTGACCTATGGCGGCGGCCCGCCGGTGGTCGCCGCCTACGAGGACTTCGGCGCCCGGCGCTGCATCCCGATCTACAACGCCCTCGATCCGGCGACCCACCACCCCGTACCGCCCGAGCCGCGCTTCGCCGCCGACCTCGCCTTCCTCGGCAACCGCCTGCCGGACCGCGAGGCACGCGTGGAGGCGTTCTTCCTCGACGCGGCCGCGCACCTACCCGAGCGGCGCTTCCTCCTCGGCGGCAGCGGCTGGGAAGGCCGTGGCCTGCCGGCCAACGTCCATCACCTCGGGCACGTCTACACACGCGAGCACAACGCCTTCAACACGACGCCGCTCGCCGTGCTCAACATCGCCCGCGACAGCATGGCGGAAGTGGGCTTCTCGCCGGCAACCCGCGTCTTCGAGGCGGCGGGAGCCGGGGCCTGCCTCATCACCGATGCCTGGGAGGGCATCGAACGCTTCCTGGAGCCGGGCACCGAGGTGCTGGTCGCCCGTGACGGGCGCGAAGTCGCCGAGCACCTCGCCGGCCTGACACCGGAGCGCGCCCGCACGATCGGCGCGGCGGCCCGCGCCCGCATCACGGCCGAGCACACCTATGCGCGGCGCGGGGCAGAGGTCGACGCGATCCTACGGAACGAGGCCGTCCGCAAGGGCGCCCTCATGCGGCCCCGGAGCGTTGCGTGAGCCGCCGTCTCAGCCTCGTGGTGCTCGGTCTGAGCCTGTCCTCGTCCTGGGGGAACGGGCACGCCACCACCTACCGCGCCCTGCTGAAGGCTTTCGCATTGCGCGGTCACGACGTCCTGTTCCTGGAGCGGGACGTACCCTGGTATGCCGAGCATCGCGACCTCGCCGAGCCCGGCTTCTGCCGCTTCGCGCTCTATCCCGACCTCGCCGCGCTGGAGACGTACCGGGAGGCGATCGCGGCGGCGGATGCCGTCATCGTCGGTTCCTACGTGCCCGACGGGATCGCTGTCGGCGACCGGGTGCTCGCCTGGGCGCAGGGCCTGCGCGCCTTCTACGACATCGATACGCCCGTCACCCTGGCGCGCCTGGAGGCGGACGATTGCGCCTACCTCGCCAAGCGCCAGATCGCGGATTACGACCTCTACCTGTCCTTCACCGGCGGGCCGACCCTGCGCCTCCTCGAGGAGACCTACGGCTCGCCAGCCGCGCGCGCGCTTTATTGCTCCGTCGACCCTCAGGCCTACCCGGCCCTGGAGCGGGAGATCCTCTACGATCTCTCCTATCTCGGCACCTACAGCCCAGACCGGCAGCCGACCCTGGAACGCCTCCTGATTGAGCCGGCCCGGCGCGCGCCGGACCTGCGCTTCTGCGTCGCCGGCCCCCAATACCCGGACGGGATCGACTGGCCCGCCAACGTCACGCGCTTCGCGCACCTGCCGCCGGACCGGCACCCGGACTTTTACGCCGCGAGCCGCTACACCCTGAACGTCACCCGCGCGGACATGATCCGGGCCGGCTATTCCCCGAGCGTGCGCCTGTTCGAGGCGGCCTGCATCGGCACGCCGATCATCGGCGACACCTGGGACGGCCTCGACACGGTGCTCGCACCGGGCTCCGAGATCATCCTGGCGCAGGGACCCGAGGACGTGCTCCCGATCCTACGGCTGCAGCCGGACGCGGTGCGACGGCGCATCGGCGCAGCGGCCCGCGCGCGGGTTCTCGCCCGCCACAGCGCCGGCCGCCGGGCGACCGAACTGGAGGACGCGCTCAGCGCCGGGATCGCGATCCGGAGCCGGGGCGCCGCGCCCACGACCTGCCTGGAGGAGGCCGGCGCATGACGGGCGATCCGATCCGCGTCGGCCTCGTCGGAGTGGGCAATTGCGCCTCGTCCTTCGTGCAGGGGCTGCATTACTATCGCGACGCGGACCCGGCCGAGACGGTGCCAGGGCTGATGAACGTGTCCCTCGGCGGCTACCATATCCGCGACGTCACGGTGGTCTCGGCCTTCGACATCAACGCCGCGAAGGTCGGGCGCGATCTGGCCGACGCGATCGGCGCCGCCCCGAACAACACGATCCGCTTCGCCGAGGTGCCGGCGAGCGGCGTCACCGTCCGGCGCGGCCCGACCCTCGACGGGCTCGGCCGTTACATGCGCGCGGAAATCGTCGAGGCTGACGGCCCCGTCGACGATGTGGTTGCCGAACTCCGGCGCACGCGCACGCAGGTTTTGGTTTCCTACCTGCCGGTGGGCTCGCAGGCGGCCACCGAGTTCTACGCCCGCTGCGCCCTCGATGCGGGCTGCGCCTTCGTGAACTGCATTCCCGTCTTCATCGCCTCCGATCCGGATTGGCGGGCGCGCTTCGCGCAGCGTGGCCTTCCCATCGTGGGCGACGACATCAAGAGCCAGGTCGGCGCCACCATCGTGCACCGGATGCTGGCCAACCTGATGCGCGAGCGCGGCGTCCGCCTCGACCGGACCTACCAGCTCAACTTCGGCGGCAACGCCGATTTCAAGAACATGCTCGAACGCGAGCGCCTGGAATCGAAGAAGATCTCCAAGACCCGCGCGGTCACGAGCCAGCTCGACGTTCCGCTCCACCCCGACGACATCCATGTCGGGCCAAGCGACCACGTGCCCTGGCTGACCGACCGGAAATGGGCGCAGATCCGGCTGGAAGGCACGGCCTTCGGCGGAGTACCGCTATCAATGGAATTGAAGCTCGAGGTCTGGGATTCGCCGAACTCGGCGGGCATCGTCATCGATGCCGTGCGCTGCGCCCGCCTCGCCCTCGACCGCCGCATCGGCGGCGCCCTGGTCGGGCCGTCGAGCTACTTCATGAAGGCGCCGCCGCAGCAATTCACGGATGCGGAAGCCCGCGCCCGCACGCGCGCCTTCATCGCCGGTGAGGCCGACATCGTCCCGGTGGGGCCGGCGTGAGCCGGATCATCCTGGTGCGCCATGCCAGCCACGACCGGGTGGACCGCATCCTGTGCGGCCGCATGGCGGGCGTGTCCCTCGGGGACGAGGGCCGCCGCGAAGCCGACGCGCTCGGGCAGGCCCTTCGCAATTGCGGCGCGCGCGCCGTGCTGACGAGCCCGCGTGCCCGCTCCGTCGAGACCGCGCACCCTATCGCTCGGGTGCTGGGGCTGCCGGTGATCGAGGAGTCCGGCCTCGATGAGATCGATTTCGGCGACTGGACCGGTCGATCCTTCGTCGATCTCTCCGACGACCCGCTCTGGTGGGCCTGGAACACGCAGCGCGACCGCACCCGCCCGCCCGGCGGCGAGGGCATGGGGCAGGCCCAGGCACGGGCCGTGGCGGCTCTCGCCGGCCGGCCCGAGGAGTGTCTGATCGCGGTCAGCCACGGCGACGTCATCCGCGCCGTTCTCCTCCATGTCCTGGGTCTCTCCATCGCTGCCTACGATCGCCTCGTGGTGGACCCGGCATCCATCGCCTGCGTCGACATCTGGCCCGGCGGCGGTCGGGTGCGAGGCGTCAACGCCACGGCGCATCTGTCATGAGGCTGCCCGTCGTGAGGCCCACGGGGTCCGGGCGCGTCGTCGATCCGAGAAGGCTGCCGGCATGATGAGACCAGACGATCGTGCACGCTTGGAGGCCGAGTCCCTGCGGCGGCAGATCGATGCGCTGGGCCAGTGGTTCCACAACATCAACCTCCAGGGCGTCTGGACCGCGCCGGACCATTTCCTCGGTGACTATCCGGCCGTGAAGTGGCGCGGCTTCAGCGACGCGCTGCCGTCCGACCTGACCGGCAAGAGCGTGCTGGACATCGGTTGCAACGGCGGCTTCTACGCCATCGAGATGAAGCGGCGCGGGGCCGCGCGCGTGCTCGGGCTCGATTCCGACGCCCGGTACCTCGAACAGGCGCGCCTTGCCGCCCGGGTGACAGGGCAGGACATCGAGTTCGCTCAGGGCTCCGTCTACGACGTCGGGGCCTTGGGCGAGCGCTTCGACATCGTCCTGTTCATGGGCGTGCTCTATCACCTGCGGCACCCGCTGCTGGCCCTCGACCTCATCCGCGAGACCGTGGCGAACGACCTCCTCGTCTTCCAGTCGATGCAGCGCGGCTCTGCGGATGTCGCGCCCCTGAAGAGCGACTACGATTTCTTCGAGGCTGCCCCCTTCGACGAGCCCGGCTTTCCGAAACTGCACTTCATCGAGGGGCGCTATTCGGACGATCCCACCAACTGGTGGGTGCCAAACCGGGCCTGCACCGAGGCGATGCTGCGGGCGAGCGGCTTTGCCATCGTGGGACACCCCGAAGCGGAGGTTTATCTCTGCCGCTGCGCGGAGAAACCCGAGCCCGGCTCCGTCTATCCGGCCCAAGCGCCCAGGGAGGTCCGCGCGTGATCGAAGCCGTGATGCTCTGGAACGAGCCGAACAACAAATCCCATTGGGACGCGGAACTCGACCCGGACTGGCACCGCTTCGCCGAGATGGTGAAGCTCGCCGGCCACGCCATCCGGGCCGAGAACCCCGATCTCCCGCGGGTGCTGGGCGGCATCTCGCCGATCGACCCCGGTTTCATCCAGCGGCTGGAGCGAACCGGCGCCCTCGACGCGGTGGATGCCGTCGCGGTCCACGGCTTTCCCCTCGATTGGAACCTGTGGCAGATCCACGAATGGCCGGAGAAGATCGCGGAGATCCGCGCGGTCACGGGCCTGCCGATCTGGGTTTCGGAGGTCGGCATCTCGACCTTCGGCGCCGAGGAGGTCCAACTCTGGGGTGTCGCGCGGACGGCCGAACTGCTCGTTGGACAGGCGCCCCGTATCCATTGGTACAGCCTCTACGACCTGCCGCGCGAATGGGAGGCGACCACTCGCCACCGCGAGGCCGAGGGCTCCTCGTATTACCGGCACTTCCACATGGGCTTGCTGCGGCAGGACGGAACCCCGAAGCTCGCCGCCGAAGCGTTCGCCCGGCACACTCCGGCGCTCGGCCTGTGCCAGTGGTTCCACTACGAGGATCACCGCCTCGACGAAGCGGTCGCCTGGATGAGGCGCCTCGGCGTCACCTATCTGCGCACCGGCCTCTCCTGGGCCGACAGCTTCCGCCCCAACGCCCTCGACTGGTTCGATCGGCAGATGAAGGCGCTGGAGGATTTCGACGTCACGGTGACGTTCTGCTTCACGCCCGAGCATCGCGGCCTCGCCCCCCACCATTCGAGCCCGCCCATCGATCCGAACGAATACGCGGAGTTCTGCGCCGCGATGGTCCGGCGCTACGCACCCGGACGCGTCCTCGGGACCTAGAAAGCGACGACGCGATGCTCGTCTTCGGCAAGATGACCCGGCCCCGAGATCCGCGCGACCTCCTCTCAGACATCGAGTACCTCGTCGCCGAGGCCGCCCGCGCGCCGGCGGACATCCGACGCCACGGGGCCCTCGTCGCGGCCTTCATCGAGGCCGGCGCCCTGCTCCAGGGTCTCGCCGACGCGGATTTTGCCGCACAAGGGTGTGACGCTAACTCGCCGCAGCAGGAGGCCGCGACAGCGCTGCTGCTGACCCTCGGGGGCGCCGTCGACAATTCCTGGCGTGACGGGTTCCGTCGCGAGGTTCCAGACCTTGAGCGAGACCTCGCGGCATTCACCGCGCTGCCGCTTCCGGCCGAAGTCGCGACGCGCTGGCCGGAGGGCTTTTCGTACTATGCCCTATATCCGGAGGCCTATGCGGTGGCCGCGCGCCGGGCGGGGCTCGGCCCGGGCACGCAGGTCATCGGCCTGCGCAGCATCGGCGCGCCGCTCGCCGCGATGGTGGCCGCCGGTCTCGGAAGTGATCGGCTCACCACGGTTCGCCCCATCGGGCACCCGTTCAGACGGACCCTGTCCGTCTCCGAAGACACGGGTGCGAGGCTACACGAAACCGGCGCGGCCATTGCGGTGGTCGATGAAGGGCCGGGCCTGTCCGGCAGCTCCTTCGGCGGCACCCTCGACGCCCTGCAGGACCTCGGCGTGCCCGAGCCACGCATCACTCTCTTTCCGAGCCACGATGGCCCACCGGGACCCAAAGCCTCGGAGGCGCGCCGTGCCCGTTGGGGCCGCATCCCGCGCCATCTCGTATCCTTCGACGAACTGATGCTGCACCCGGAGCGGCCGGAGCACGCGATCGGCGCCTGGTTCGTTGACCTCGTCGGCAGGGCGGAGGGACCGCTGGAGACCATTTCCGGCGGGGAATGGCGCCGGCATCTCTATCTCGACGAGGCCGCATGGCCGCCGGTGAACGCCTGGCAGGAACGGCGCAAGTTCCTGCTCCGCGCGCGCGGACGGACTTGGCACCTGAAATTCGCCGGCCTCGGCGCGGGGGCTGCGCGCAAAGCCGAGCGGGCCGGGATTCTATCCGAGGCGGAGTTCACGCCTGTGTGCCTGGGGCTGCGCCACGGTTTCCTCCTGGAGCATTGGCACGCCGATGCGCAGCCTCTCGCCGCGGATCGAGCCGAGAATATCCGCTGGATCGACACCCTGGGGCGCTATCTCGGCTTTCGCGCCCGTCATTTCCCCGCCACCGGAAATGCCGGGGCGCATCTGGATGAACTCCTCGCAATGGCGCGGCACAATGTCGGCGAGGCGCTGGGACAGGACTGGGTCAGACCCCTCGACATCTGGACGCCGGACGCCGTCGCGGCGCTCGGCGCGGTCGTCCGGCCCGTCGAGACCGACAACCGGATGCAGCCCTGGAAATGGCTGTCCCTGCCGGACGGCCGGCTCCTCAAGAGTGACTCCCTCGACCACCATGCCGGCCACGACCTCGTCGGATGCCAGGACATCGCCTGGGATATCGTGGGCGCCGTGCAGGAATTCGGCTTCGAAGCGGACGCGCAGGCAAAGCTCACCGCGATCGTGGAGGAGATCTGCGAGCGGCGCATCGACCCGCGCCTGATCGCATTCCTGACCCCGTGCTACCTCGCCTTTCAGGTCGGCGCCCTCATCCTGGCGCTCGAAGCGACCTCGGACGCCGCCGAACGTCAGCGTCTACAGGTCTGGCGCGACCGCCAGACGGCGCGGCTTTGCAGGTCACTGGACGGCGCTCGCGCCTGACGCAACAACATCGGGCGGCGCACGCAGGCGCCGCCCTCTCAAGTGTTATCGATCGATGACGCTCGTTTAGCGGTCGGCCTTCTCGCCCGCGGCGGTCAGTTCGACGTAGCGCAGGGTGGTCGGCCGGATGAGCTCGCGCACCGTGCGCGCCATTGCCTCTTCCTCGCGCAGGGATTGCTGGAAGCCCGTCAGCGCCGTCTGCTGGCCGGCGGCCTCGCCGATGGCGATCAGCGACTCGTAGGCCGCGATCTCGAAGTTCTCGAAGGCGTGATTCGCATAAGTGTTCTTCAGGATCTCGTCCTGGGCGGGCGTGTGCCCGAGCGCCATCATGTTGCCGACGAAGCCGAGCACGCCTTCCTTGATGGCCGAGGGGCTCTCGGAGAGGGTGTGCAGGGCCTCCTCGATCCGGGTGCGCTGGCCGTGGGTCTCCTCGATGTGCCGGCGCAGGGCGGCCTCCATCTCGGGGTAGCGCTGCAGGCGCTCGACCTGGCGTTCCATGATCTGGAGCGCCTGCATTTCGAGTGCATGCGTGTTCTTGAGGGCCGTCACATAGATGTCGCGCGTATCGGTAGCCACGTTGAAGCTCTCCTGATCGGTCGCGAATGCATTCGCTTTCGTGACGAGAAGAACTCCGGGGTGGCTCCTGTTCCGCGCCGCCTATGGGTCACTGTCCGTGTCGCCGTCAGGATTACCGGTATCAATCCGGGGCTCCGGCCTTCAGGCGTTCGAGTTCGGCTTCGGCAGCGAGGGCGCGGGCCTTCCAGGTATCGCGCTCGGCCTGCGCGTCCCGCGCGGCGATCTCGGCGCGCTTCGCCAGGTTCGCCTGGGTCGCGGCCAGGGCCTGCGCCCGTTCGCGGGCGCGGGTTTCGCCCGCCATCTGCACCTTGAGGTCGCGGGGCGTGGCCATCGCGGCAATCCTTGGCTTCGTTTCGGTCCCGTGCCTTCCCGCGCCCCGTCGCCAGGGTCAAGCTCAGCCGCCGAGGCAGCGCAGGGTGAGGAGATCGTCGAGGCCCAGGGACCGCTCGGCGAGGAGGGGCCACCAGACGGGCATCGTCGCGAGGACGAGCCCCGCCGCCAAGGCGAGCCAGGGCATGGCGACGCGCACGGCCGGAGCGCGGGTCATGGGCGAGCGCGGCGCACGAGGATGAAGCCTGCGATCAGCATGGCGAGGCCCCAGGCCAGGAAGCCGAGGTCCCAGGCGAGCCACTGCCCACGGGGCACCCGCTCGTTGACGTGGTGAGCGCCGAGGATCTGATGGTCGATGAGCCCTTCGATGGTGTTGAACAGCCCCCAGCCCATCAGCAGGGTTCCGGCGAGCAGGCGGTTGGACCAGCGCAGGTGGCGCCGATGGGCGCTGCGCCAGAGCAGGAACAGCCCGACGACCACGAAGACGTAGGTGGCGCTGTGGAAGACCCCATCCCAGAAGGTGTTGCGCTCTAGGTTCTCGATCGAGGTGATCGGATACCAGCTGCTCACCATGTGGTGCCATTGCAGCATCTGGTGCAGCACGATGCCGTCGAAGAACCCGCCGAGGCCAAGGCCGAACAGCAGGCCGACGGCGAGGGGAAAGCGGGGCGCATCCCCGGGCGTGGTAGCCATGTCGGGCCTCATGGGGGAGGGGAATCCGCAACCGGCGCGCGGGACACCAAGCGATAGAAGCCGAGGGCGATGCCGACGAACACCACGGCGCCGAGGCCGGAGGCCATGGGCGCGAAATCCGATCCGACGAGCACGAGGGACGAACCCCGGCCCGCGAGCGTATCGGAGGCGGCGAGCAGCACGCCGACGATGCTCTCTCCGACGAGAAATCCCGACGCGATCAGAACGCCCCGACGCCGGGCCGCCGGCTCGGCGTCGTCGGGTCGCGCGGAGGCGCCGAGGCGACGCTGCGCCAGCCATCCGATGACGCCGCCGATGGCGATGGTCACCACGACTTCGAGGGGCAGGTAGATCCCGATCCCCACCGTCAGGGCGGGAAACGACAGCCCCCGCCGGCGGAGGACGGTCTCCACGGCGACGAAGACGACGCCGAGGCCGGCACCGATCAGCACCATCGTCCAGGGCAGTTCGCCGTGAACGATGCCGCTCGCGATCTGCGTCATCAGCGTGGCCTGGGGCGCGGGCAGGGCGTTGGCCGCATCCATGCCGGCCCGGGGGAGCGAACCGGCAAAGCCGTAGGCCTGGTAGAGCAGGGAGAGGAGCGGCGCGATGACCAGGGCGCCGACGGTGACGCCGGCGATGAGCGCGACCTGCTGGCGCCAGGGCGTGGCATCGACGAGCTGGCCCGTCTTCAAGTCCTGCAGATTGTCGTTGGCGATGGACGCCATGGTGACGATCACCGATGCCAGGAGGAGCGCGAGGCCGATGACGAAGCGGTCGCCTTCCGGTCCCGCCTTGGCCCCGATGAGCAGCGGAATCAGCAGCGCGGTGAGCAGGGTGGTGAGGATGCCGATGCCGGAGATCGGACTGCTCGACGACCCGAGAAGGCCCGCGAGGTAGCCGCAGGCCGCCGCCATCAGGAACCCGAACGCGACCGCGAACAGGGTCGCGGCCGTGACGAGGAGCACGGAGCGGTCGCCGAGACCCGCCTCCAAGGCGAAGACCCAGAACAGGCCGGCGAGCAGGAGTGCCAGGACGCAGGCCGCGGCCGCCACCCAGGTGATCGGGAGGTCGCGCTCCTGCCTGGGGATGCCGGACCCAGTCCCGCCCCTGCGCGCGGCGGCGAGGGCGGTGCGGATGCTGCCGGTGATGGAGCGGGCGAGGCTCGCCACGGTCCAGATGGCGCCCACAGCGATGATGCCGGCTCCGATCAGGCGCACCTGGCTCGACCAGACCGCCAGCGCCGCAGCGTCGGGCACTTGGCCGGACGGGGTCCCGAGGGCAGTGAGGATCGGGACGGCCGCCCCCCACGCGATGGCGACGCCGGTGAGCAGCGCCAGGCCGGCGCCGAGGCCGACGAGGTAGCCGACGCCAACGAGGGCGAGGGAGAAGCCGGTGCCGAAGCGGAACAGGGCCGGGCCCGCCGCCAGGGTGGTGTGTACCCCCTCGGCGAGCACCCGTAAGCCGGAGGTGGCGAGGCCGACAAGGCCGGCCAGCGCCGCGGCACCGAGGAGCGGGCGCAGGCCGCCCCGCTCGGTACCGTCCGGCGAGACCTCACCCGCATGCAGCACCTCCGCCGCCGCCGTGCCCTCCGGAAAGGGCAGGCCCGAGCCGAGCACGAGGGCGCGGCGCAGCGGAATGGAATAGGCGATCCCCAGGAGCCCGCCGATCAGGCAGAGCCCGGTGGTCTGCCAATACGGAAAATCGGCCCAGTGCCCGATCAGCACGAGGCCCGGCAGCACCAGGATGACGTTGCACAGGGTGCCGGCCGCCGAGGCCTGCGTCTGGACGATGTTGTTTTCGAAGATGTTGCTGTGCCCGGCGAGGCGCAGGACGCCCATCGACAGCATCGCGGCCGGGATCGAGGTCGAGAAGGTCACCCCGGTCTTCAGGCCCATGTAGAGATTGGCCGTCATGAACACGACGGTGATCACGGCCCCGAGCAGGAGCCCGCGCAGGGTCAGCTCGGCCCCATGCGACGCGGTGGAAGGTGGGCTCACCGCGAGGCGCGATCGAGCCGATGCATGAGACGATAACCCGATCGTGCGTAACCCGCTGCGTAGCGCGGTCGAGGAACCGCGACGCCATGGTGCGAAACACCGCCGGGAAGCGAAACCACATAGGTTATCGCTCGAATGTCGAGGTAGCCTGCCCGGACGTTCCGGCGCTACAGGAACTTCGCCGGATCCGAACTCGGGGGGGCCGGTTTCACGTCGGACCGGTTCCACCAGCCCCCGCCGAGCGCCTGGAAGAGGGCGGCGGTGTCGGCATATTGGTTGGCCCGTGCGCCGGCCGAGGTGACCAGGGCCGAGAGGTAGGATTGCTGGGCGATCAGCACCTGCGTGCTGTTGATGGCGCCCGCCGTGTATTGCTTCCGGATCAGGCCGAGGCTCTCGCCCGTTGCCCGTTCGGCGGCCGAGGCGGCCGCCACGGCGTTGGCGTCGGACTGGAGCGCGCGCAGGGTGTCGGCGACGTTCTGGAAGGCGCCGATCACGACAGCGCGGTACTGCGCCTGGGCCTGGTTGAGCGTCTCCTCCGCCGCGCGCTGGCGCCGGAACAGGGTCCCGGCATCGAAGATCGGCTGGGCGACGGTGCCGACGATTCCGTAGAACGAGGCGGCGGAGGTGGCGAGTTGCGCGATTCGAACCGCGCTGGCGCCGCCATTGGCGGTGATGTTGAACTGCGGCAATCGGTTGGCGACCGCGACGCCGACGGCGGCACTCGCCTGCTGCACGTTCGCCTCGGCGGCCTTCACGTCCGGGCGCTGCTGCACGAGGCGGGAGGGCAGGCTCACCGGCAGTTTGGTCGGCAGGCGCAGGGAAGCCAGGGTGAAGGTCTGGGAGACCTCTTCGCTGGGCAGCCGGCCGACCAGGGCGGTCAGCAGGTTTCGCTGCTGGGCGAGCTGCTTTTCGAGGGGCGGCAGCAGCTGCATCGAGACCGAGAGGGCGGCCTGCTGCACGACGACGTCGGCTCCGGCGATCTGCCCGAGCGAGAGCTGCTTGTTGTAAAGGTTGAGGACGTCGGTCTGGGCCTGGATCACCTTGCGCGTCGCGTCGATCTGAGCGCGCAGGGACGCTTCCTGGATCGCTGCCAAGACGACGTTCGACGTCAGCGTGAGGTAGGTCGCCTCCAGCTGGAACCGCTGGTTTTCGGCCTGCGCCTCTAGCGACTCGATCTCGCGCCGGTTGCCGCCGAACACGTCGGGGGTGAACGAGACCGTCACCTGCGGGGTGTAGAGGCTGTAGAATAGCTTGTTGGGGTCGGCGAGGGGACTCTGCAGCGCGCCGCCGGGCACCTTCTGGCGAGAGCCGAGACCGTTCCCGGTGACGACCGGGAACAGGGTTCCACGCTGCGCCTCGACGTTCTCCTGCGCGATCCGCAGCGCGGCCTGCGCAGCGTCGAGGTTAGGATTGTTGGCGAGCGCTTCGGTCACGAGCCGGTTGAGGGCCGGTGAGCGGAACAGGGTCCACCACTGGCCGGGCACGTCGGCGCCGGAGACGAAGCTCTGGTCCGCCGAGCCGCCATGGACCGTCCGGATGGTGTCGGCGGCGCTCGGGTTGCGCAGCGGCTCGCTGGTGTAGCGACCGACCGGGGGATCGGCAGGCGGCACGAAGTCCGGCCCGACCATGCAGCCGCCGAGCGCGCCGATCGTCACGATGAGCAGGCCGGTGCTGATCCGGCGCGGCGAAGGCGTCCGGCTGCCTGAAGCCTTATTGGGGTAGGATGACGCCATCGTGTCGGAGAATCCTGTCGCCGTCCGGGGCCGTAGAGGCGCCGGGTCGTCCAGCGAGTCAATCTGGAAGGCCGGTCGCGCGTGAGGCTTGCCTCGAATGTGAGCGCCGTTCATGCCGGTTCGGTCCGGGCGGCGTAAGTGGTGGCGTGAGCGGCGGGACGCGCTCCGTTCGTGGCGGGCGGCTGCCGGCGCGAGAACAGCGCGATCAGGATCGGCACCACCACCAGGATGAGGTTCGGAGCGAGCATGATGCCGCCCACCACCACGAGGGCGAGGGGCTTCTGGACTTGCGAGCCGATGCCCGTGGAGACCGCCGCCGGCAGCAGGCCGACGCAGGCCGCGACACAAGTCATCATCACCGGCCGCATGCGGACGTTGGCGGCGTGCCAGACCGCCTCCGTGCGCGCCCAGCCCTCGTCGATGAGTTGGTTGTAGTAGGAGAGCAGGATCACGCCCTCCATCGTGGAGATGCCGAACAACGCGATGAAGCCGATCGCCGCCGAGATCGAAAACGGCGTCAGGGTGAGGAACAGCGCGAAGATGCCGCCGATCATCGCCATCGGGATCACGCTCAGCGTCAGCACCATGTCGGTGACCGAGTTGAAGTTCACGTAGAGCAGCAGCGCGATCAGCGCGATCGTCACCGGCACCACGATGGTCAGGCGCTGCACCGCGTCCTGCAGGTTGGTGAACTGCCCGACCCATTCGAGGTGGAACCCAGCGGGGAGCGTCACCTCCTGGGCGATCCGGGCCTGCGCGTCGAGCACCGCGCCGCCGAGGTCGCGTCCGCGCACCGAGAACTTGACCGGAATGTAGCGCTCCTGGTTCTCGCGGTAGATGAAGGCGGCGCCCGAGACGAGCTCCACCGTGGCGATCTCGGAGAGCGGCACCTGGATCACGCCGCCGGCGGGGTTAGCCGCCCCGACGGTGATGTTACGGATCGTCTCCAGGCTACGGCGGTATTGCGGCGCGAGGCGCACCCGCATGGGGAAATGCCGGTCCGAGCCGTACTCGTAGAGATCGCCCGCCGTCTGCCCGCCGATCGCCGCCTGAACGGTGGTGTTCACGTCGCCGGGTGCGAGGCCGTAGCGGGCGGCCTTGCGGCGGTCGATGTCGATGCGCACCGTCGGCTGCCCCAGAGAGGCGAACACCGCGAGATCCGCGATGCCGGGCACCTTCGACAGGGTCGCCTTGATCGCCTCCGCCGTCCGGGTCAGCTCGTTGAGGTCGTTGCCGTAGATCTTGACCGAGTTCTCGCCCTTCACGCCGGAGGCCGCCTCCTGGACGTTGTCCTCGATGTATTGCGAGAAGTTGAACTCGATGCCGGGGAAGGCCTCGTCGAGCTTGGCCGAGAGGTCCCGCACCAGCGCCTCCTTGTCGAGGCCCTTGCGCCAGGTGTCGAAGGGCTTGAGCGGCGCCAGGATCTCGACGTTGAAGAAGCCCGTGGCATCGGTGCCGTCATCCGGGCGGCCCTGGTGCGAAAGAACCGTGATCACCTCCGGCACCTCGGCGATGATCCCGCGCAGGCGCTCCACGTAGGCGTTGCCCGCCTCAAGTGAGATCGAGGCCGGCATGGTCCCGCGGATGTAGAGGTTGCCCTCCTCGAGCTTGGGCAGGAATTCGAGGCCCAGCGTCCGCGCGGCGATGGCCGAGGCGCCGAGCAGGGCGACCAGCACGAGGAGCGACAGCACTTTATTGCGCAGGCCGAAACGCAGGATCAGTACGTGGCCGAAGCGGAGCAGGCGCACGATCAGGGTGTCGCGCTCCTCGACATGCCTGGGCAGGATCAGCGCGGAGAGGGCAGGCGAAACCGTGAAGGTCGCGATGAGCCCACCCAGCAGTGCGTAGGCGTAGGTCTTGGCCATCGGCCCGAAGATGTGGCCCTCGACGCCGGTGAGCGTGAACAGCGGCAGGAAGCCCACGATGATGATCGTGGCCGAGAAGAAGATGGCCCGGTTCACCTCCGCCCCCGCGAGCGCGATGGTGCCGAGACGCCCCGTCAGGCCGCCTGGCAGCTCCCGGCCCTCGCCGTGCTCGGGTTCGGCGAGGTGCCGGAAGACGTTCTCCACCATGATGACGGTGGCGTCGACGATGAGGCCGAAATCGATGGCGCCGAGCGACAGGAGGTTGGCCGAATCGCCGCGCAGGACCAGGATGAGGATGGCAAAGCCAAGGGCGAAGGGAATGGTCGCCGCCACGATGATGGCGCTGCGTAGCGACCCCAAGAACAGCCATTGAACCACGAAGACCAGCACCACGCCGAAGACGAGGTTGTGCATCACCGTGTGCGTGGTGGTGTGGATGAGCCCACTGCGGTCGTAGATGCGCTCGACCTTCACGTCCGGGGGCAGGATGCCGCTGGCGTTGATTTTGTCGATCTCGGCGTTGATCAGGCCCAAGGTCGGCAGGCTCGCTCCGTCGCGGCTCATCAGGACGATGCCCTCGACGATGTCGTTGTCGCCGTCATGGCCGACGATGCCGAGGCGCGGCGCGTTCGAGACCCGTACCTCGGCCACGTCGCGCACGAGTACGGGCACGCCGCCGACCTGGGTCAGCATCGTGTCGCGGATGTCGTCCATGTCGCGGATGAGGCCGATGCCGCGCACCACGGCCGATTGCTCGCCGACGTTCAGGGTCTGGCCGCCGACATTGATGCTCGAATTGTTGAGCGCCGTGACGAGCTGGACCAGCGTCAGCCCCTGCGCCTGGAGCCGGGTCAGATCGACCGCGATCTCGTATTCCTTGGTCCGGCCGCCGAACGCCGTCACGTCGACGACGCCGGGGATCGCCTTGAAGCGGCGCTGCAGCACCCAGTCTTGGAGAGTCTTCAGGTCGGTGGACGAATAGCCCTTCGGACCCGTCACCTTGTAACGCATGATCTCACCGACCGGACTCGTCGGCGAGATCTGCGGCTGTGCACCGTTGGGCAGTGGTGGCAGCTGCGACAGGCGGTTGAGCACCCGCTGCAGGGCCTCCTGGTAGGTGAAGGCGTAGCTGAACTGGACCTTCACGTCGGAGAGACCGAACAGCGAGATCGTGCGCACCACGGTGGCGTTGGGGATGCCGGCGAGCTGCACCTCCAGGGGAATGGTGATGTAGCGTTCGATCTCGTCCGCCGATTGCCCCGGGTTCTGCGTGATGACGTCGACCAGCGGCGGCACCGGATCGGGATAGGCCTCGATGTTGAGCTGCGTGTAGCTCGCGTAGCCCAGCGCCAGCATCACCACGAACAGCAGGAACACCAGCACGCGCTGGCGCAGGGCGAAGACGATCAGGCTGTTCATCGGGGACGTTCTCGGCCTCGGGCCTTACGGGGTGTGTGGCGAGCGGCGGTGTCAGGACGCCTTGTCGCCGCTCGTGGCCCGATCCATGAAGACGGCGCCCCGGGTGACGATCGCCTCGCCGGCGGAGACGCCCTCCGTCACCTGCGCCAAGCCTCCGGTGATCAGGCCGAGCTTGACGTCGCGGGCCTCGATGGCGCCGTCGGGCCGCGCGATCCAGACATGCGCCCGCGCGCCCTCGTAGACGATGGCGGCGACCGGCACCGCCGGTGCCGATTGCCCCGGGCCCGTGACGATCGTGAAGGCCGCGAACATCTCCGGCTTGAGGACGCGGTCCGGATTCTCGACTTCGCTGCGGACGGCCAGACGCCGGGTGGCCGGGTCGAGGCTGGCGGACAGGTAGTCGACCCGAGCCTTGAAGACCCGGTCGCCGAAACCCGCCACCGTCGCCTCGACCTCCTGGCCGATCCGGATCTTGGGGATCTCGCTCTCGCGCACGTTGGCCACCAGCCAGACCGTCGAGAGGTCGCCGATCACGAAGACCGGATCGCTCGAGGTGGAGAGGTATTGCCCGAGGCCGACCTTGCGCTGGACGATGGTGCCTGAGATCGGAGCGCGGATCTGGGTCTCCGCGCTCATGGTGCCCTTCTTCTCGAAAGCCGCGATCTCCGCGTCGGTCTTGCCGAGAAGACGCAGGCGGTTCTTCACGGCCTCCAAGCTCGCCTCGGCGGACCGCAGGTCGCTCTGGGCGCCGATCACGTCGTTCTGCGCGGCCTGATAATCCTTCAGCGCGACCGCCTTGGCCTGGAACAGCTCCTGCTGGCGTGCCGCGATGGTCTGGTCGAGCTTCAGCAGCGCACTTGCCTTGGCAATGGTGTTCTGAGCGGTCTGGTAGTCGTTCTGGGCCTGGACCATGTCCGTGGCCTCCAGGGTGAGAAGGACATCACCGGCCTTCACCTCGTCGCCGGCGCGCACCAGCACCTTCGTCACCCGCCCCGCATACGGAGACGTGACCGGCACGTTGTCGTCGTCGTTGAGGGCGATGCGGCCCTCAGCCGTGCCCTCGGGGCGAAAGACGACCGTCTTCACGGGCACGATGTCGAGGGTGGCTCGCTGTACCGGACTCGGCCGGAAGACGCGCGAGACCGTGGCATCCCGCCCGGCGCCACCCTCGATGTCGCCGGTCTCGGGCGCGAGGAAGCGTTCGCGGATCGATGCGCTCGCCCAGGTGACGAGCCCGACGATCGGGCCCGGCCAAATGCTCGCAGCCGCGATCACGCAGACCAGGAGACCGAGCGGGAGGATGAGGGTCGCAAGCGTGCGCTGTGTCCCGGTCATGAAATGCGATCGTGCTTTCAGTTTGGTCTTAAGGCACCGGGGCGGAGGCGCGTTCTTCGATCACGTGCCGTATGCTGCGGAAGCGTGACTTTCGAAGCAGGAGACACGCAGCACGCGGAAACAATCCGAAATAAAGCGGCGACCGTTGTTGCTGCGACCATCTGGAACGTCGCGTGATTCGGTCCCTAATCTCCAAGCGGAGCCGTTTCGTGTCTGTGTGACCCCATTCATGGCAAAATTCGGGGCGCTCTTCGGACGCGACCGCCGTGTCCGCCCGGATTCCGGCTCAGCTATGAGTTCTGCGAGCGTCCGAAAGGCGTCGCAGATCGTCACGATCAGGAGATCGGACCCGTCAGTGGCTCGCCTGCGCCGAGGCCAGGATGGTGACGCCGAGGGCGATGACGCCGATGCCGGCGATCATGGTCGGGCTGATCGGCTCGTCGAACAGGAACGCGCCGCCCAGTGCCGCGCCGACCATGCCGACGCCGGCCCAGATCGCGTAGACGACGCCGATCGGCAGCATGTCCATGCTGGAGGACATCAGCCAGAGAGCGCTGCCGTAGCCGAGGGCGACCAAGATGGTCGGCCCCGGCCGGGTCAGGCCGTCGGCGGCCTTGAGAGCTAGGGTCGCGGTGATCTCGGCGCCGATGGCCAGGGAGAGGATGAGGAAGGAGTTCATGCGCGGGCCGTCAGCGCCACCGAGACGCTCGGCGCGGGTGGCGTGAACATCTCGAGATCGTCGGCGAACTGATCGACGATCTCCCCCGAATTGGCGAGGCAGGCCGGCAGATAGTCCGGCAACGACGGCGGCGGCGCGAACCCCTCCGACAGGAGCCGAGTGTTGTCGAAGCTGAGGTCGAGGGCGCAGAACGCGTAATAGGCTCGCGTGGCACGCAGCATCGCCTGCTTCAACGAACCGTCGAGACCGAAGACCTGCGCGAAGCGGGTGCGCAGGGTCGCGCGGTCGGCGAGATCGAAGCGGGTGAATTCCCGAATGCCGTCGCTGGGCTCGGCTGCCTCGAAGGCCTGCATCAGGTCGCCCCACGAGGTGCTCGCCGATGCGCCGCCCGAGACGTGGTAGAGGCGATGCGCCAAGTGTGGCTTGAACAGGAGCCCGTGCAGGGTCGCGGCGACCCAGTCCGAGGGCACGATGTCCACCGAGCTCTCGGGGGCGCAGGGCAGCATGCGCAGGCGATCGGCGGCCCGGACCACCCAGAGGATGCTCGAACTCGGGGCGGCTCCCAGGGTCGAATGCCCCACCACGATCGAGGGCCGCGCGACCACGATGGGCAGGTCGCAGAAGTGCTCGGCCAGCGAGGTTTCGGCTGCGGCCTTCGACACCGTGTAGGCCACCAGATGCTGGGCATCGTCCGCCGGGTAGGCGGCTTCCTGGACATGACGGGGCGCCTTGGCGCCGCAGATCATCGCGGTTCCGACGTGCAGGAAGCGCTGGAGCCCCGGCATGGCGCGTGCGCGCCGGGCGAGGGCCAGGGTGCCGTCGTGATTGGTCCGGTTCACCCGCTCGTCGCCCCACCACGAGGTGTCGGCGGCGAGATGGAGGATGTGCGTCACGCCGTCGAGGCGCGGGTCCATGTCGAGGTCGGCGCGGGTGAAGTCCCCGGGGACGATCTCGACCTTGCGGGCCAGGCGCTGCGCGGTGAACGGGTCGGTGAAGCGTCCCAGCCGGGCGGCGACGCGTTGGCGTCCCTGCTCGATGCTGGTGCAGCGGACGAGGCAGACCCACTCGGCCGCGTCTTCGCGCTCCAAAGCGTGGTGCAGCACGGCTCCGCCGATGAGTCCGGTCGCGCCGGTGAGCAATACCCGTTTCAAATGACGCCCCCTCGTTTGGAGGCGGTGTGCCAGATAAATTCAGAAATAATCCCGGCGAAAACTACGGAAAATGGGATTGATTTGATGTGTTACAAATATGCATCGTTCAATCACGCAGTTGTGTTCCGCCGTACGGAAATGTGAACGTCAGGGCATCCGGTGGAATGAATAGATCGCACCGACCCCCACCGAGATCTGATCGACCGATCCGAACCGCCGCGCGATCGGGCTTCGGGCGGCCTCGAACACGAGCCGGTCGTAGCGGCTGTAGACGAGGGTCTGCCAACGTTCTGACCAGTCATAGGCCAGGGCTCCCCCGAGTCCGCCCGAACGCAGACCGCCCTTCGGCTCATAGGGTCTCAGGCCGCGCGCGCTCTCCGGAACGCCGAAATCGAGCCGCTCGGATGCGGCGTCGGCCAGGACGAGGCGTGGACCGCCGCTGAGCGTGAAGCGACCGAATCGGCCGATCGCGTCGCCCGCGAGCTTGATCAGAATACCGTCGTGCGCCCGTATGCCTTGCGTGACTTCGGTGCGCAGCCGCAGCGTGTCCTCGGCGAACCAGAGTTCACCGAAGAGACCCAGCCCGACGCTCAGCGGGATCACGGGCAGGCCCGGAAGATGCTGCGTGTCCCTGATGGAACGCCCGTCCCTTAGGTCGAGCACGGGCCCGACACGCAACGGCCCTTGGCCAATGAGGTCGGCATCGAGGCCATCGTCGGGCGACCACCATTCGGCAACGTCGTCGGCACGGCGAAAGGACAGGTAGGGCAGGCCCCAGAGCGAAGCCCGACGGGCTCCCTGGAAACGTGGACCCGTCCCCGCCAGGGCGCCGACCGAGAACACGGTTCCGGGCTCGAACAGCGCCGCGAGATCGTCGGGCTGGGCGCTCGCCCGCGAGACGCCGCCACCGAACAGCACCAGGATCGCAAGGGCGCAGCGCCGGCACAGCGGGCCTTGCGCCATCGACGCCCCCGCTCGCATGGCACCGGGCTTGAGCGCCTTCATCGATCCGTCGCCTTCGGGTCCGGGTCCGGTTCGTCCTCGACCCGGCGGCCATCGCCTCATCCGGAACGACACGCGCCCGCGAGAGTCAATCGATGAATTCCGTCCTTCCGGATCCGAAGCGCGGTTGCGCCGAGGACATACGCCGCAAGCTGACGCATTCGTGTCTGCTGTGTCCGATTCCCTGCGCCTTCTGCCGAGCCGAGCGCGCTCGACCAGAGCGGCCGCTCACGCCATCCGGCTGGCGGATCACATCTCGCGATAGAGCGGAGGCGGATCGAGATCAGGTGACGTAGCGGTCGGTGGCGTAGAAGCCGCGATTGGAGCGCACGAAGTCGATCATCCGGCAGAGGCCGTCGTCGATGCTGACGCGGGGCGTCCAGCCAAGGCTGCGGCGGGCCAGACCATTGTCGGAGATCAGTTTCAGCACCTCGCTCTGCTCCGGCCGCAGGCGCTGGGCTTCCGTGACGATGGGCTTGTCGACACCCATGAGGGCGAGGATGCGGCTGGCGAACCAGCCCACCGAATAGGTCTCGCCGGTCCCGAGATTGATCGTCGTTCCCTCGATGCCCGGCTCGGAGCCGGCCGCGAGGAAGCCCGCCACCGTGTCGGAGACGTAGGTCATGTCGCGCTCCGGGGTCAGCGAACCGAGGCGGACTTCGTCGCGCGCGAAGGCCTGCGAGATGATCGTCGGAATGAAGGCGCGCGCGGACTGGCGGGGACCGTAGGTGTTGAAGGGGCGCAAGGTCACCACCGGCAGGTCGAAGGAGCGATGATAGCTCTCGGCCAGTTTGTCGGCGGCGATCTTCGAAGCGGAGTAGGGCGATTGCCCCTGGAGCGGATGGGTCTCGTCGATGGACGCGCGCAGGGCCGTGCCGTAGACCTCCGAGGTGCTGGTATGGACGATGCGGCCCACCGCGCTACGACGCCCGGCCTGCAGCACGTTCAGCGTGCCCTCGATATTGGCGCGCACGTAGCTGCGTGGGGCCTCGTAGGAATACGGAATCGCGATCAAGGCACCGAGATGCAGGACGACGTCTTGCCCCTCGAGTGTCTGGTAGATGAAGTCGCTGTCCTCGATATTGCCGAAGGCGATCGTCATCGCCCCGCGCACCTCGGGGTCGAGGAAGTCGAGATTGCCGACCCGTGCACCCGAATTGTACCGCACGATCGCGGTGACCTCGGCGCCAGCCCGGACGAGGGCATCGACGAGGTGGCTGCCAATGAAACCACCGGCGCCTGTCACGGCGACACGCTTGGCCTGCCACGTATTTCCGTCCATCACCTGCCCCCTGATGCTAT
Organism: Methylobacterium sp.; assembly: GCF_028290105.1. Classification (GTDB taxonomy): domain Bacteria; phylum Pseudomonadota; class Alphaproteobacteria; order Rhizobiales; family Beijerinckiaceae; genus Methylobacterium. The sequence goes on along the minus strand of NZ_JAQGKL010000200.1, from coordinate 561 downwards.
TTACAAGCAAATTTCGGATCAATACACATGATGTTCAGGTCCGGCGCAATCGATACAAAGGGATTAGATAGTCGTCGGATGCCGGCATTGCTGGCCCATCGCCGCCTCAAGGCTCGACAATGGCGACAGGCTCGCGCCTGATCTTGTCGAGCAGGATCTGCGCGACGTAGGGGCGGTGCCCGAGCGCCCGCTCGCGGGCATAGATCTCGCGGATCGTGGCCGCGTCCTCAGGGTCCCAATAGTCGAGGCTGAGAATCGGGACGGGGGGAGAGGCGTCGCGCAGCGGCTGCAGCGCCTGCTGGTGCTGCTCGCGCTCGGCGGCCTCGATCCAGCGATAGCCGCTCGCCTGCGCGTCGTAGGTGGTGAGCAGGCTCTCCGCGACGACCCCGTCCACCGCGTCGTTGAGATCCGGCAGGAGAGCGTAGCCGCGATTCATCAGCAGCATGCGGCTCGGATAGCGTTGCCGGATCGTGCGCACGAGATCGATGGCAGCGAGCCGCATGCCCGCAAAGCGCTCCGGATCCGTCAGTTCGAGGTGAGGCGGCGTGTCGAGCGTGTCGA
>NZ_JAQGKL010000184.1 GCF_028290105.1 Methylobacterium sp. | reverse complement strand
CGGCGGCACGGCGGCGCCGGAGCCGGACGCGGTGCGGGCGGGCGACGAACTCGACGCGCTCGCGGTGCCGGGCTCGGGCGCCGAGGCGCCGGTGAAGACCACGCGCGGCGCCAAGCGCGGCTACGTCATCCCGCAGCGACCGTTCCTCCTCGACCCCCTGCTGTAGGGACGGGGCGCGGCGGAACGATCCCGTGTTTCGGGTCAGGGAAGCCCGCCTGCTTCGTGCCGGTGCGCGTCTCGCACGACACATAACCTTGTAGCCGGGCCTGTGTAGGTGTCCGGCGCTCGCAGGCAGGCCGATGCATCACTTCCAGTACCGCGATGGCCGCTTGCATGCCGAGGACGTCGACTTGACGGACCTTGCCGGGCGCGTCGGCACGCCGTTCTACTGCTATTCCACCGCGACGCTGGAGCGGCATTACGGGGTCTTCGCCGAGGCCTTCGGGGCGGACGACGCCCTCGTCTGCTACGCCATGAAGGCGAACTCGAATCAGGCGGTCCTCACCACCCTGGCGCGCCTCGGCGCGGGCATGGACATCGTCTCGGAGGGTGAGCTGCGCCGGGCCCTCGCGGCGGGGGTCGACCCACAGCGCATCGTGTTCTCGGGCGTCGGCAAGACGCAGGGCGAAATGGCCGCCGCCCTCAAGGCCGGCATCTTCTGCTTCAACGTCGAGAGCGAGCCGGAACTCGCGGAACTCTCCGCCGTCGCCACCAGTCTCGGGTTGACCGCGCCGATCTCGATCCGGGTCAATCCGGATGTCGATGCAGGCACGCATGCGAAGATCTCCACGGGCAAGTCGGAGAACAAGTTCGGCATCCCGCTGGCCCGCGCCCGCGCCGTCTACGCCCACGCGGCGCGCCTGCCGGGCCTCGCGATCTCCGGCGTCGACATGCATATCGGCAGCCAGATCACCGATCTCGCACCCTTCGACCATGCGGCGGGGCTGCTCGCCGGCCTCGCCCGTGAGCTGATGGCCGAGGGGCACCCCCTCCATCACATCGATTTCGGTGGTGGCCTCGGCATTCCCTACCGCGACGACAACGCGCCGCCGCCCGAGCCCGACGCCCTCTCCGCGGTCCTGCGCCCGCACTTCGCGCCGCTGGGCCTGCGCCCCGTCTTCGAGATCGGCCGGATGATCGCCGGCAATGCGGGCATCCTCGTCACCCGCGTCATCTACGTGAAGCGCACGGAGGGGCGCACCTTCGTCATCGTGGACGCCGCGATGAACGACCTGATCCGCCCGACGCTCTACGACGCCTATCATGGCGTGCGCCCCGTCGCGGAGCCGTCCGCCGACACGCCCCGCCTCGTCGCCGATGTGGTCGGGCCGGTCTGCGAGAGCGGCGACTACATCGCGCTTGCCCGCGAGATGCCGGAGGTCGCCGCCGGCGACCTGATTGCGGTGATGAGCGCCGGCGCCTACGGCGCGGTCCAGGCCGGGACCTACAATTCCCGCCTGCTCGTCCCCGAAGTGCTGGTGCGGGGCGCCGACGCCGCCATCGTACGCCCGCGCCCGACCTACGAGGACCTGATCGGCCTCGACCGGGTGCCGGACTGGCTGAGCCCGGCGCCCTGAGGCTCAGGCGTCGATCTCGGCCTCGATCCGGCGCACGGCCTCGTCCGGCACGTCGAGGGCGGCCGCCAGCATCTTGAGGAACTCGCGCTCCTGCAGGGTGTCGGCCAGCACCGAGAGGCGGACCGCCGAGTAGATCCGGGTCGCCTGTTCGGGCGTCTTCACCCGCTCGGCGATCTCGTCCACGTCGGCCGGATCCTCGATCTCGGCCGCGAGCCAGGCCGCCCCGTCCGTCTCGATGCCTGAGGCCTGCACCGCCGCGTCGAGGCGTCGGCGCTCGTCCGCGTCGATCTGGCCGTCGGCGAGGGTGGCGGCGACCATCGCGCGCAGCATCAGGCGCGCCTCGTCCTCGTCGACGCTCGGCACCGCCGGGGCCTGGGCCGGCTCGGGCGCACCGGAGGTGCGCAGCGCGCGGGCGGCCAGTCCGGCCACCAGGGCGAGCCCGCCGAGGGCGGTGGCCGCCACGATGCCGCTCCGGCGCGTGCGCACGAGGGCATCGACGATAGGCTTGGCATCGACCATGCGGTCATCCTTTCCTGAATTCTGAATCCAGCCAGCAACACGCGAGGCCCATGTCGGGTTCATCCGGACCGTCTGCGCCCCTAGGGGCCGCCCTCGGCCTGGGGTGATTTGACCACGCCGCAGGCAGCCCCCACCATGCTAGCCTTGCGGGCAGGCGCGGCGCCGATGTGCTGCGCGAGGAGTCAGACACCCATGGGCGAGGCCGACCCGGCGACCTCAACGAGCCGCGGACAGGACGACGATTCCGGTGCGGCCGACCCGCGTCGGCGGCTCGACACTCTCGTCGCCCGCTCGCAGGCCGCCGGCCTCTGGGAAGCCGCATGGCCGGTCTTGTGGCGCGGGATCGGCGTGGTCCTGGCCTTCTTGAGCTTCTCTTGGCTCGGCCTGTGGCTCGACCTGCCGCCGCTTGCCCGCCCGATCGGCCTGGCGCTCTTCACTCTGGCGCTGATCGCCGTGCTGGCGCCGCTCGCCCGGCTGCGGCGTGCGTCCCGCCGCGACGCCCTGGCGCGGATCGACCGGGAGGCCGCCGAGACCGGACGCGAATCGCATCATCCTGCGTCCTCGATCGAGGATACGCTCGCCGTCGGCAGCGCCGATCCGGCGACGCGCGCGCTCTGGGCCCTGCACCAGTCCCGCGCGGCGGCCTCCGTGGCGCGCCTGAAGGCCGGGCCGCCCCGTCCGGCCATGGCACGGCGCGACCCCTTCGCGCTGCGCGCCGCTTTGCTGGTCGCGGCCGTCGCGAGCCTGTTCGTCGCGGGGTCCGAATGGCGCCCGCGCCTTCTCGGCGCCTTCGACTGGCAGGCGCCGCCCCCGGCCGGTCCGAGCTTCCGGGTCGATGGCTGGATCGATCCCCCGCTCTACACCCGCCTTCCCCCGCTCGTGGTGACGATGAACGGCGAGCCGCAGCGCCTGCGCGCGCCGGTGAACGCGACCCTGATCGTGCGCATCGCCGGCCACGGCGAGGCCGTGTTGACCCCGAAGGCCGGCCTGAAGGCCCTACCGGGCAAGCCAGCGCACGCCGACCTGCGCGAGGACCGCTTCCAGCTCACCGGCGGCGTCGCCGACCTCACCATCGCTGCCGGCGGCGCCGCGACCCAGCACCTCGTCATCGAGACCATTCCCGACACCGCCCCCGAAGTGCGCCGCATCGGCGGTCTCGAGGTCAATTCGCGCGGCACCTTCAACCTGACCTACCGGGCCAAGGACGATTACGGCATCGCCTCCGCCGAGGGCCTCGTCGAGCCCCTCGCCAGCGCGCGCGTCCTGGTGCCGCCGCCGAAGATCGCCCTGGCGCTGCCCGCCGACTCCACGGGCGAGCACGACACCAAGACGCTGGTCGACCTCACCGACAATCCCTGGTCCGGGGCACGAGTTCGCCTGACGCTGGTCGTGAAGGACGAGGCCGGACAGGAGGGCCGCACGCAGGCCGCCGAGGTGACGTTGCCGGCCCGGATCTTCGCCCAGCCCCTGGCGCGCGCGTTGGCGGAGGAGCGTCGCCGCCTGATCACGAGCCCGGACGAGAGCCGCGGCCGGGTGCTCACCGCCCTCGACGCCCTCCTGATCGCGCCCGACCGCTTCACGCCGCAGCCGAGCATCTTCCTCGGCCTCAAGACGGCCTCGCGTCGTCTCCGGGCGGCCCGCAACGACGACGCCCTGATGGAGGTGGCCGATCTTCTCTGGGAGATGGCCCTCAAGATCGAGGACGGCGATCTGTCCGACGCCGAGAAGAGCCTGCGCGCGGCCCAGGACAGCCTGAAGCAGGCTATCGAGCGCAACGCGCCGGACGAGGAGATCAAGAAGCTCACCGAGGACCTGAAGCAGGCCCTGGACAAGTTCATGAAGGGCATGGCCGAGCGCCAGCGCAAGGACGGCAAGCCCCAGGGCGAGAAAAGCCCGCCGAACCCGAACGCCAAGACCGTCACGCCCGACGACCTGAACAAGATGCTCAACGACATGGCCGAGGCCATGAAGCGCGGCGACACCGCCGAGGCGCAGCGGCTGCTGGACCAGCTTCGCGAGACCCTGGAGAACCTCCAGACCGCGGAGCCGGGCGGCAAATCCGATCCGAACGGCCGCGAGATGAGCAAGCAGGCCGACGAACTCGACAAGCTCTCCCGCGAGCAGCAGGACCTGCGCGACGAGACCTTCAAGGATGGCCAGGACAAGCGCCAGCAGGGCCAGGGCCCGCGCGGCCAGCGTCCGCAGCGTGGCCAGCAGGGTCAGCAGCAGGACGGACAGAAGGGTGAGCCCGGCCAGCAGGGTCAGGGACAGCAGGGTCAAGGGCAACAAGGACAAGGCCAGCAGGGACAGAAGGGCGAGGGCCAAAAGGGCGGCGCCGGCCAGCGACAGCAGGCACTGCGCGAGCGCCTGGAAGACATGCAGCGCAAGATGAAGGACCTCGGCATGCAGGGCGAGGAAGGCCTGTCCGATGCCGAGGAGGCGATGCGCGAGGCCGAGGGCGCCCTCGGCCAGGGCAAGGACGGCGATGCGGTGGACGCGCAGGGGCGCGCCCTCGACGGCCTGAAGCGCGGCGCCGAGGGCATGCAGAAGCAGATGCAGGAGATGGCCGAGGGAGAGGGGAAGGGCGAAGGCGAGGGGAAGGGCGAGGGCGAAGGCGGCGAGCAGCCGAGCCAGCAGGGCCAGGCGGGCAACCGCGAGGACGACCCGCTCGGCCGACCCACCAAGGGCCGCGACATGACCAACGGCAACGCCCGCGTACCGACGGCGGACGAATCGGCGGTCCAGCGCACGCGCCGGATCATGGAGGAGCTGCGCCGCAAGCTCGGCGACCCGAGCCGCCCGCGCGAGGAACTCGACTATTTCGAGCGCCTGCTGCGCAGGAACTGAGGCACGCCGGAGCGATCAACACCCTCCCCCTGGGCTCCGCGAAGGCAGGGCCCATATGGGTCGACGAGCCGACCCCTTCGGCCAAACGCGAGACATGACGACGTGATTTCCTCCAACGCCCTCGTTCTCGTCGCCTGCGTCGCCGTCGCGGTCATCCTGCTGCTCGGCCTCGTCAACATGATGCGCGGCGGCAGCCCCAATCTCTCGCAGAAGCTGATGCGCCTGCGGGTCCTGCTTCAGTTCGTGGCGATCATCCTGATCATGGGCGTGGTCTGGTGGCGCTCGGCCTGAGCCGGCCGCCATGGGCCTCCTGGACGCCGTCAGGCACCCGTTCGCCGACCGCCGCATCGCGGCGATGCTCGGCCTCGGCTTCAGCTCCGGCATTCCGTTCCTGCTCGTCTACGTGACGCAGTCGGCCTGGCTGTCGGAGGCGAAGGTGCCGATCGGCATCCTCGGCCTGATGAGCGAACTGACGCTCGCCTATAAGTTCAAGTTCCTCTGGGCGCCCTTTCTCGATCGCTACGACGCGCCGCTGTTCAGCCGCCTCCTCGGGCGCAGGCGCGGCTGGATCGTCGTTTCGCAAATCGGGATCATGCTGGCGCTCGCCGGGATCGCCTTCGGCGATCCGGCACATTGGCTCGCCTGGACCATCGTGTTCTCGCTGGCGCTGGGCTTTGCCGGCGCGACGCAGGACGTCGTCATCGACGGCTGGCGCATCACGGTGGCACCCGTGGAACGCCAATCGCTGATGTCGTCCTGGTCGGAGATCGGCTGGCGCATGGGAAACCTCGTGGCGGGCGCCGGAGCCCTCTACCTCGCCGACGCCTATGGCTGGCGGGCCGCCTACCTGTTCATGGTGGTCGCGATGGCGCCCGGCGTCGCCGCCGCCCTGCTCGCGCCCGAACCCGATTCGGACCGGACCGCGCCGCACGAGCACCCGGGCTTCGTCGAGACGATCGTGGCGCCGATCCGGGACCTCGTCCGGCGCCTGGGTCCCTTGGCGGTTCCGATCCTCCTCATGGTCGCGGGTTTCCGCATGCCCGGCTACGTCTCCAGCGCGATGGCGATGCCGCTGTTCAAGAGCCTGCACTTTTCGAACACCGACATCGCCACGGTGACGAAGCTCTTCGGCTTCGGGGTCGCGCTGGCCGGCACATTCCTCGCCAGCTACGTGGTGCCCCGCATCGGCATCATGGCGAGCCTCGTCGCCGGCACGGTGTTCGGCTCGGCCTCGCATCTCAGCCTCGCCTATCTCGCCCTGCATGGCGGCGACGGTGGTGGCGCCTTCTGGACCTTCGCCGCGACGGTGAGCATCGACAGCTTCGCCTACGCTTTCGCGTCGATCGTCCTCATCACCTACATGTCGTCGTTGGCGGCCACCGAGCACGCCGCGAGCCAGTATGCGCTGCTGACCTCGCTCTGCGCCCTTCCCGGGAGCCTGCTGGCCGGGGCCTCCGGGTTCGTCATCGAGGATACCGGCTTTGCCTGGTTCTTCGTGGGCACCTCGGTGATCGGCCTGCCCGTCGCCGTCCTGTGCTGGTATGTCTGGCGTCGGCAACACGCACAGGGCGAGCCGGCGATCGCCTGAGACCGGCCCGAGCCGCTGGACGCCGTCCTTCCGCGCTTTTCGTGTGTGGCGCGGGGGCCTCACCGCACAGCTATCGCCGGTCCGAGGGATCAAACCCGGCCTCGATGCCTGACGGTGGCCAGGATCGCCATGCTAGACAGGGTCGTCCAATCGGAACCGTTTCATGCCATCCCAATCGTTCCGCCTCGCCGCCGCTGCCGTCGCCCTCTGCGCGACCTTGCCGGTGCAGGCCGCCGACTTCCGGTCCGCCCCTCCGCCGGTCGCCTATGTCAGCCCGGTCCAGCCCCTGAGCATCGTCTCGGAGGTGCGCATCGGTGGCGCCGTGCAGGACCCCGGCAGCGCGGAGCACAACACCAGCAACATCAACGGCGAAATCCTCTTCGCGAAGCCGGTGGTGAGCCTCGACCCGTTCTGGCAGGCCTTCGTGCCGCGCCCGACCGTGGGCGGCAGCTACAATTTCGGTGGGCGGACCAGCTACGCCTATCTCGGCGGAACCTGGAGCGTGGACCTGTTCCCGCAGACACTGAACAACATCGTCTTCCTCGAGGGCTTCTTCGGCGCCGGTTTCCACGACGGCTACACGGGCCCGAAGGCCACCGCGCCGGCCGGCTTCAACACGCTGGGCTGCAACCCCCTGTTCCGCGAGGCCGCCGCCCTCGGCTTCCGCCTCACCGAGCACTGGAGCATCATGGCGACGGTGGAGCACATGTCGAATGCCGGCCTGTGCGCCAACAATCGCGGCCTGACGAACTTCGGCGGAAAGCTCGGCTACACTTTCTGATCCCCGACGCTGTCGGCGCATCGAGGACCGGTCTCGCTCGGGCGGGGCCGGTCCTTCGCGTTTGAGGCGCTTCCTCCCGGCCGCGCGTTTCCGAGACTCCCCCGGGAGCGAAATCGCGCTAGGTTGGTGCGCAATCCAGGCTTCTCCAGAACCGGACGTCATCGTGGTCACGCTCAACCGCATCTACACCCGCACCGGGGACAAGGGCTCGACGGCACTGGCCAGCGGGGAGCGCCGCTCCAAGGCGGACCTGCGCGTCGAGACCTACGGGACCGTCGACGAGACCAATGCCTGCATCGGTCTCGTGCGCCTGCACGCCGAGCCGGCCCTCGACGCGATGCTGGGCGCGATCCAGAACGACCTGTTCGACCTAGGCGCCGATCTCGCCACGCCGGAAGGGCCGGAACCGCCGAAATACGAGCCCCTGCGGATCGTGGCTGCGCAGGTGCAGCGCATCGAGCGCGACATCGACGCCCTGAACGCCGACCTCGCGCCTCTGAAATCCTTCGTCCTGCCGGGCGGTTCGGCGGCCTCGGCCGCGCTGCACCTCGCCCGCACGATCTGCCGGCGGGCCGAGCGCCTGGCCGTCGCGCTCGCCGCGACCGAGGGCGAGGTCGTCTCGGCAGAAGCGCTGCAATACCTCAATCGCCTGTCGGACTTCCTGTTCGTGGCGAGCCGCACGGCCAACGGCAACGGAGCCGACGACGTGCTCTGGGTGCCGGGTAAGAATCGCTGACCGGAGCCGCCGAGCGCAGCGGGATCTCCCGCGCGAAACGCTCGATTGCATCGACCGGCGCCGGCACCCGCGTCCTGCACCGCGCGGCCGCACGGCCGCTTGCGTTGACAAGGCGGAAATGAGGCCGTTACGGTCCGCCGCCTCAATGACCAGAGTTCAGGACCTCCGGCTGCGCCGCAGGTCCGACGCGCGCCGCGCCGGCCTGGTCGAAGAAAATTGTCCGCGCGGAGGATTGTGAACGCCATGAAGGTTCTGGTGCCCGTCAAGCGGGTCGTCGACTACAACGTCAAAATCCGGGTCAAGGCCGACGGATCGGGCGTGGACCTCGCCAACGTCAAGATGTCGATGAATCCCTTCGACGAGATCGCCGTCGAAGAGGCGATCCGCCTGAAGGAGAAGGGCAAGGCCACGGAGATCGTCGCCGTCTCCATCGGCCCGCAGCAGGCGCAGGAGACGCTGCGCACCGCGCTGGCCATGGGCGCCGACCGGGCGATCCTGATCAAGACCGACGGCCTCGTCGAGCCGCTGGCGGTGGCCAAGATCCTCAAGGCGATCGTCGAGAAGGAAGCGCCCGGCCTCGTCATCCTCGGTAAGCAGGCCATCGACGACGATTCGAACCAGACCGGGCAGATGCTGGCGGCCCTCCTCGACTGGCCGCAGGGCACCTTCGCCTTCAAGGTCGAGTTCGGCGAGGGCTCGATCGACGTCACCCGCGAGATCGACGGCGGCCTCCAGACCGTGACGCTGACCCTGCCCGCCATCGTGACGACCGACCTACGCCTCAACGAGCCGCGCTACGCGTCGCTGCCCAACATCATGAAGGCCAAGAAAAAGCCGCTGGAGGAACTGACCCCCGACGCGCTCGGCGTCGACGTCACCCCGCGCATCACGGTGCTGAAGACCGTCGAGCCGGCCGGCCGCAAGGCTGGCGTCAAGGTCGAGTCGGCTTCCGTCCTGGTCCAGAAGCTCAAGGTCGAGGCGGGCGTCATCTAGCACGCCCGTCTCCCGTCAGGGCCCGGCGCCGCGACGGCGACGGGCCTCACGATCCGGCTCCGGCCCTTTCGAGGATTTCATCCCATCATGGCCACTCTCCTCTTCATCGAGCACGACAACGGCGCGGTGCGCGACGCCAGCCAAAAGGCCCTCACCGCCGCCGCTCAACTCGGCGGCCCCGTCCACGCCCTGGTGCTCGGCTCGGGCAGCCGACCGGCGGCGGAGGCCGCCGCCAAGCTCGAGGGCATCGAGACGGTGCTCCTGAGCGAGGACGCGGCCTACGATCACGCGCTCGCCGAGCCGACCGCCGCCCTGATCGCCGCGATCGCCGGGCCCTACGACGTCATCATCGCGGCGGCCTCCACCACCGGCAAGAACGTGCTGCCGCGCGTGGCCGCGCTCCTCGACGTGGCGCAGATCTCGGACATCATCACGGTGGTCTCGCCCGACACGTTCGAGCGGCCGATCTACGCCGGCAATGCGATCCAGACCGTTCAGGCCGGCGCCGGCAAGAAGGTGATCACCGTGCGCACGGCGGCCTTCAAACCCGCCGCCGAAGGCGGGGCCGCGGCAGCGATCGAGCCGGTTCAGGCGACGGCCTCCGCCGGCAAGTCGAGCTTCAAGGGCGAGGAGATCGCCAAGTCCGACCGTCCCGAGCTCGCCGCTGCCCGCATCATCGTCTCGGGTGGACGCTCGCTCGGTTCGGCCGAGAAGTTCAAGGAGCTGATCGAGCCTCTGGCCGATACGCTGGGCGCGGCGGTGGGTGCCTCGCGCGCGGCGGTGGATGCCGGCTACGCGCCGAACGACTGGCAGGTCGGCCAGACCGGCAAGGTGGTCGACCCCGACCTCTACGTGGCGGTCGGGATCTCGGGCGCGATCCAGCATCTCGCGGGCATGAAGGATTCTAAGGTCATCGTCGCCATCAACAAGGACGAGGATGCCCCGATCTTCCAGGTGGCGGATTACGGCCTCGTCGGCGACCTCTTCCAGGTGGTGCCGGAGTTTCAGGCCGAGATTGCCAAGGCCAAGGGCTGAGCGGCTCTATGCGTGATGCCGGCGCGCTGGCGATGCGCTGGCATCATACTGGGATTGCGGCGTTCTTGGCGTGGAATTGCTCTAGGACGCGGCCGGCGCGGAACGTTATAAGCGACGCGAGCGTCTCCGACGGCCGGACGGGGTGAGTCCGGAGGTCAATCAGGTAACGCCTCAAGGGTGCGAGTGCAGACGATGGGCATCGATATCAGGACGGTCGGCATCATCGGTGCCGGGCAGATGGGCAGCGGTATCGCCCATGTCTGCGCCATGGCGGGCCTCGATGTCCGCTTGAACGACCGCGACCCGGCCCGCATCCACAACGGCCTCGCGACCGTCGACGGCAACCTCGCGCGCCAAGTCGCGAAGGGCACGATCTCGGATGAGCAGCGCCGCGCGGCCGTCGGCCGGATCGTCGGCGCCGAGACCTTCGACGACCTCGGCCCCTGCGACCTCGTGATCGAGGCCGCCACCGAGGACGAGTCGACCAAGCGCCAGATCTTCAGCACGCTCTGCGCCTCACTCCGGCCGGACGCTCTGATCGCCACCAACACTTCGTCGATCTCGATCACGCGGCTTGCCGCCTCCACGGACCGGCCCGAGCGTTTCATCGGCATCCACTTCATGAATCCGGTGCCGGTGATGCAACTCGTGGAGCTGATCCGCGGCATCGCCACCGAAGATCCCACCTACGAGTCGGCCAAGGCGTTCATCGCCAAGCTCGGCAAGATCTCGACGATGTCGGAAGATTTTCCGGCCTTCATCGTCAACCGTATCCTGTTGCCGATGATCAACGAGGCGATCTACACGCTCTACGAGGGCGTTGGTTCGGTGGAATCCATCGACACGGCCATGCGGCTCGGCGCGAACCATCCGATGGGCCCGCTGCAGCTCGCCGACTTCATCGGCCTCGATACCTGCCTGTCCGTCATGCAGGTGCTCTACGAGGGGTTGGCGGATTCGAAATACCGGCCCTGCCCGCTGCTGGTGAAGTATGTCGAGGCCGGCTGGCTCGGCCGTAAATCCAAGCGCGGCTTTTATGATTATCGCGGCGAGACCCCCGTGCCGACCCGCTGAGGCGGGGCAGCACGGGAGACCGTTGCCGGTTACTGCTTGTTGCCGTTGGCCGCAGGCTGGGCCGGCGCCGGGTAGGCCGGGTTCGCGGCCGGTGTTCCGCTGGTGTTCGACGAGGACGTCGCGTTCGAGCTGCCGTTCACCGAACCGGTGACTTCCTTGCGCGCGGCATCCGTGCTCTGGCTCGCATAGTCCTTTGGGGAACTGGCGCCCTGCCAAGTCATCAGGCCGGCGAGCGCAATCCCCAGCAGCACCAGGCTCGCGATGAGAACGTAGAGCACCGGCTTGCCGCGCTTGCCCTGCCGGGCTTCCTGACCGTGTAGATTGTCCGCCATTCGATCCTCGCTTGACCGGTCCTGAAGACCGCCATGTCCACCCGGGCGAAAAATCGCTCCGGGATGATGCTCGGGTCTGAAACGCGACGGTCGAGAGCGGAGTTCCCCGGGTGTTCCCTAGCGGCCGGTCGTCAGCATGATCTTGCCGAGATGCGCGCTCGATTCCATGAGTTCGTGGGCCTTGCGCGCCTCCTCCAGCGGGAAGGTCGCGTGGATGATCGGCCGGATCGTGCCATTTTCCAGCAGGGGCCAGACGTCCCGCGCGAGGCCCTGCGCGATGGCGGCCTTCTCGGCCTTCGGGCGGGCCCGCAGGGTGGCGCCCGTGAAGGTCAGGCGCTTCATCATGATCGGAGTCATGCTGAAGGCATCGACCTTGTAGCCCTGCATGAAGGCGATCTGCACGAGGCGCCCCTCGATCGCCAGGGCGGAAAGGTTCTTGGCGAGGTACGGCGCACCGACCATGTCGAGGATGACATCGATGCCGTTGCCGTCGGTGAGGCGCTTCACCTCCTCCACGAAGTCGGCCTCGCGGTAGTTGATCGCGTCCTCCGCGCCGAGTTCGCGGCAGAAGTCGCACTTCGCGGCCGAGCCCGCCGTGGCGAAGACGCGTGCCCCGTGCTGCTTGGCGATCTGGATCGCGGTGGAGCCGATGCCGCTCGATCCGCCATGCACGAGGAAGGTCTCGCCCGCCTTGAGGCGGCCGCGCTCGATCACCGTGCTGTAGACAGTGAAGTAATTCTCCGGCAGACCGCCTGCCTCGATCAGTGACAGGGAACGCGGCTTTGCCAGGCATTGCCCGATTTCCGCGACCGCGAATTCGGCGTAGCCGCCGCTGATCGTCAGGGCGCAGACCTCGTCGCCGATTGCAAAGCCCGTCGCGCCCTCGCCCAGGGCCACGATGCGGCCGGCGACTTCGAGGCCGGGGATCTCGGTGGCGCCCTTCGGCGGCGGATACTTGCCCTCGCGCTGCTGGATGTCCGGGCGGTTGATGCCGGCGGCCACCACCTCGATCAGGACCTGACCCGGGCCGGCCTGCGGCAGCGCCACGGTCTCGAGCGCCAGCACCTCCGGCCCGCCGGCTCCGTTGAAGCGGATCTGTCGCATGGTCTCGGGCAGGCTGGCTGTCATCGCGGGGTTCCTGGAAGGCTGTTCGACATGTGCGGCCGGACTGCCGCTTGGCAAGGTCGATCGGGAGGAAAAGCGCGTCAGCGCGTCCCATACATCCGGTCGCCGGCGTCGCCGAGGCCCGGCACGATGTAGCCGTGTTCGTTGAGGTGGCTGTCGATGGCGGCGGTCCAGACCGGCACGTCGGGATGGGCGGCCTGGAGGCGGGCGATGCCCTCCGGCGCGGCGAGCAGGCAGACGAAGCGCAGGTCCTGGGCGCCGCGCTCCTTCAGGAGGTTGATCGCCGCCACCGCCGAATTCGCGGTCGCCAGCATCGGGTCGAGCACCAGCACCGTACGATCGTGGAGGTCGGAGGGCGCCTTGAAGTAGTATTCCACGGCCTCCAGCGTGTCGGGGTCGCGGTAGAGGCCCACATGTGCCACACGCGCCGAGGGCACCAGCGAGAGCATGCCGTCGAGGAAGCCGACACCCGCCCGCAGGATCGGCGCGAGAACCAGCTTCTTGCCGGCGATCTGCGGAGCGTCCATCGCCTGGATCGGGGTCTCGATGGTCACCGATTCCAGCGGCAGGTCGCGAGTGACCTCGTAGGCGAGCAGCATGCCGATCTCGTTGAGGATCTGGCGGAAGCCCTTGGTCGAGCGCTCGCGCTGGCGCAGCAGCGTCAGCTTGTGCTGCACGAGGGGGTGGTCGACCACCCGGACGGTCGCCGCGCCTGCCTGCATCGCCGTATCTCCCTGAAAATCGAGGTCCGCTCCAGGGCTTGAGGGAAACCGAGGCCGGACCGCAGGCGAATTCCTAGTGCATCCCCCAGCCGTGGGCGAGGGCGGTTGCGGGGCGGCGCGGCACGAAAAAGGGCTCCCGGCTTTCGGCCGGAAGCCCTTTCCGCTCGGAATGAGACGAGCGGTCGATCAGACCGAGCGCGTGGTGTCGGCGCTACGGCGCTTCTGCATGAAGGCGTCGAACTGATCGCGGTCCTTGGCCCGCTTCAGCTCCTCGACGAATTCGGCGAAGGCGCGGCTCTCTTCCTGAAGGGCGCGGCGCTGGGCGTCGAGCCGGTCGAGTTCGCTGCGGCGGTAATCGTCGAAGGCGCGATTGCCCGTGACGCCGCCGGCATTGGCCGCCTCGAACGCGGCGGCGAAGCGCGATCGCGCCGCGCCCGCGTTCCAGGTGAGGCCGCGCCCGGCGAAGCCGCGCAGTTCGGCGAGCGCCGGGTAGCCCGCGACCTTCCAGGCGACGTAGGCGGCCGCAAGCGGCCACCAGTAGATGAAGGCGACGACGATCGCGCCGATTTCGACGGACCGGCGCGGGAAGGGGCCGCTGCGGCAGGCCTTCCCGGTGGCGAAGGGAGAAGTCGAGGAGAAGCTCACGGCTCACGGCTCCAATGTAAATGTGAACGACATTCACTTGCGGATGGGCGAGCCCGCTTTCAAGGGGCGCGGCCGCGTGGCGCGTTATTGCCGGCCTTGCGCGCTGGCGGCGCCGTGGACGAGCGCGAGGACGCCGGCGCGCAGAAGCTCGTACTTGTCCGGCATGCCGGGACCTTTCGGAAGGTGGCCGGAGGCGGCCAACGTCGCGAGCCCGTGCGAGAGCGCCCAGACTTCGAGGGCGATGAAGCGCGGGGCGACGCCGCCGAAGCCTTCGGGAAAGGTCGATTGCAGGGCCTCGACGAGAAGGTCGAAGGGGCTCGGACGAAGAGTTGCGGATTCCGCGTTCGGCGTTCCGGCCGCAAGCCCTCGGGTTTCGAAGATCGCCGCGTAGTAGCCAGGCTCCTCCTCCGCGAAGGCGAGATAGGCTTCGCCCATCCGGGTAAAGCGCTCCAGCGGCGTCCCACGCGCGGTGAGCGCCCGGGCGAGGCGTTCGGCGAGGTCGGCGAAGCCTCGCCCCGCCACCTCTTCGAGCAAGGCCTCCCGGCCGCGGAAATGTCGGTAGAGCGCGGCGGGCGTGACGCCCACGAGGCGGGCTGCATCCACCAGGGTGAAGCCGCCGATGCCGCGTTCGGCGATGAACCGGCGCGCCGCCTCGATCAGGGCTTCCTTCAGGTTGCCGTGATGGTAGCTGCGCCGGTCGCCCGGGCCTTCGCGCCAATGTCGCACACCGCTCTCCTCGCCCCCGCTCGATCCACGCGATACGGCGCGCCGGCGCGAGGGGTTTCGCCGTCCTCCCTCCCCCTAACACGACGGTGACGGATTTTGAGCCGTGTCGTTCCGCGCAGTCTCGGACGGCGGGCTCGACGCTGCAGGCGCCAGCTGATCACGGAAGCGTGATAATGCTCGCGAGCGAAGTTTTGAAGACCGGATAAACTTGTCCTTCTGGTATGATCGTGATCATGTATAGAGAATACATCAATACAGACCTCTCATGGGCACGAGGCCGTGATCTGCCAACCCGGGACGCTCGAGTTCTAGACCCTTACGGACCTGATCTACGAGGCGGCGGT
>NZ_JAQGKL010000174.1 GCF_028290105.1 Methylobacterium sp. | reverse complement strand
TGCGCGACCTCATCCGCTCCGGCGAGCTGGAGCCCCGTGCGCGGGTGAACGAAAGCGAGCTGACCGAACGCTTCGGCATCTCGCGCACGCCCTTGCGCGAGGCGATCAAGATCCTGGCGACCGAGGGGCTGCTCGAATTGCTGCCCAATCGCGGGGCGCGGGTCGCCAGCCTGTCGCAATCCGAGATCGAGGAGATGATCGAGGTCATCGCGGGGCTGGAGGCGACTGCCGCCGATCTCGCCTGCCGCATCATCGCCGACCCGGAGATCGAGGGCATCTCCCGCGACCACGACGCCATGGTCGCCGCTTGGAAGGCCGGCGAGGAGGGGGTCTACTTCGCCCTCAACCGGGCGATCCACGAGGGCATCATGCGGGCTAGCCGCAACGCCACCCTCGGCGGCATCTACGACAGCCTCTCGGGCCGCATCCAGCGCTCGCGCTACGCCGTGCACCAGACGGCGGAGCAATGGGCGCAATCCGTCACCGAGCACGAGCAGATGATCACGCTCCTGCGCGCCCGGGACGGCGAGGCGCTCGCCCGCCTCATGCGGGCGCACATCCGGGCCCGCACGCCGGTGATCGCCGAGAACTTCGGCACCACCACGGCCTGAGCCTTCGGCTGGAGCCATTGGAACACCCGATCAGTCTCGGGCGGACCGGGCCGAGTTCGGGGCTGACGCAGCTTGGCCTTGCCAATCGCCTGATTGGCTCTGTCCCGGCGCGGACACGTTCGACCCGACACAGGCTGGGGTGCCGCCGGCGCCCGTTCAGGCGGCGGCGTTGATCGAGCGCAGGCCCGCCACGAGGTCCGAGAAGCGGTCGCCCTGCACGATGACGTGGGCGCGCAGCCTGTCGGAGGCGGCGGCCTCGTCGCCCGCCACGATGGCGGCCACGATGGCCTCGTGCTCGGCGAGCGACTGGCCCAGGCGGTGGCGGGCCCGCAACTGAAGCCGGCGGAACGGCGCGAGGCGCCTGTGCAGTTGCCGCGCCTGCTCCTCCAGGAAGCCGTTGCGGCAGGCCCGGTAGACCACCGTGTGAAAGATGTAGTTCTCGGCGTAGTAGGTCTCGGGGTCGCCGGCCTCGGCCGAGGCGGCGCAGGCGGCGAGTGCCGCCTTCAGCGCGGCCTCGTCGTCGGGGATGAGCCGGCGGGCCGCGAGGCGTCCGCACGAGGCTTCGATCTCCGCCATCGTCTCGAACATCGCGATGAGGCGTTGCGGATCCGGCGCGCTCACGATGGCGCCGCGGCGCGGCTTGACCTCGACGAGGCCCGTCATCGCCAGTTGCAGCAGCGCCTCGCGGATCGGCGTGCGCGAGACCCCGAAGCGTTCGGCGAGTTCGGTCTCGTCAAGGCGCGCACCGATGGCGAGGCGTCCATCCACGATCTCGGTCTCGATGGTCTGTCTGAGGCGACGCGATTGGTTCATGCGCTGAGGTCCCAATCCGTTTTTAATCCCGCCAAATCACAAAAATTCGGGACGCCCTATTATTCATCCGCGTTGACAAAATATACAAGAAATCGTTTCATGTATAAATAAGACGCGCTGCAGTATAAATGCTGCGCTGCAAAACGGGCGGTCGAAGGCTTGCCCCTGGGAGAGACACGCCATGATGTTGACGCGCCGTGCCCTCGTCGCCGGCGGCCTCGCCGCCCCCGCCCTCCTGTCCCTTGGCTCGCGCGCCCGGGCCGCCACCACCCTGAAGATCTCGCACCAGTTCCCCGGCGGCACCGTCGACGAGGGCGATTTTCGCGATCGCATGTGCCGGAAGTTTGCCGCGATGCTGGCCGAGCGCTCGAAGGGCGCCCTGGAGCTGCAGGTCTATCCGGGCTCGTCCCTGATGAAGACCAACGCCCAGTTCGGCGCCATCCGGAAGGGCGCCCTCGACATGACGCTCTATCCGAGCCCCTACGCGGGCGGCGAAGTGCCGGAAATGAACATCGGCCTGATGCCGGCCCTGGTGACCTCCTACGCGCAGGCCACCGCCTGGAAGGCGGCGCCGGTGGGCCGCAAGCTCACCGAGATCCTCGATTCCAAGGGCGTGGTCGTGGTCTCCTGGGTCTGGCAGGCCGGCGGCGTCGCCAGCCGCGAACGGCCGCTCTATGCGCCCGCCGACACCAAGGGCCTGAAGGTGCGCGGCGGCTCGCGCGAGATGGACTTGATGATGAAGGCGGCCGGGGCCGCGACGCTGAGCATCCCGTCGAACGAGTCCTACGCCGCCATGCAGACCGGCGCCTGCGACGCGGTCATCACCTCCTCCACCAGTCTGATCTCGTTCCGCTTGGAGGAACTCTCGAAGTCTCTCACGTCCGGCTCCCAGCACACCTACTGGCTGATGCTGGAGCCGATCATGATGTCGAAGATCGTGTTCGAGCGCCTGCCGAAGGACCAGCAGGACCTGATCATGGCCATCGGCGCCGAGCTCGAAGCCTTTGGGCAGCAGGGTGCCAAGGAGGACGATACCCGCGTCGAGCAGGTCTTCGCCAAGGCCGGCGCCAAGGTGCAGCAGCTCGACGAGAAGACTCTCGGCCAATGGCGCGACATCGCGCGCGACACAGCCTGGAAGGACTTCGCGGGCAAGTCCACGAGCTGCGCCGAGCTCCTCAAGCTGGCGGAGCAGGTGTCGTGAGCCACGCCTTCGACGCGGCCTCGGCCGCTTCAGAGACCGCGCAGGCGGTACCGGAGCCCCGGATTCCCGGGGTTCTGGGGCATCTCGACCGGGCGATGAAGGGCATCAACCGGGTGATCATGCTGCTGGGCGGCCTCGCCCTGGTCGGCGCCTGCCTCGTGCTCAGCTACAGCGTCGTCGTCCGCTACGCGCTTCACGAGCCCACCGACTGGCAGGACGAGATGGCGGTGTTCCTGATCGTGGGCGCCACCTTCTTCTCCGCCGCCGCCGTGCAGGCCAAGCGCGGGCACGTGGCGATCGAGGCCCTGAGCGGCCTGCTCTCGCCGCGCGTCAACCGTGCCCGCCTGCTGATGGCCGACATCATCAGCGTGGTCTTCGTGACGTTCTTCGCCTGGAAGAGCTGGACCCTGCTGCACGAGGCCTGGGTCGACGGCCAGGTCTCGCAATCTTCTTGGGGGCCCCCCTTGTGGATTCCCTACGCGCTGATGGCGGTCGGCATGAGCTTCCTGGGCCTGCAGTTCCTGCTTCAGATCGTCGAGGCGCTGAGCTACGGCCCCCGCGCGGCGGGCTGGGCCAACCCGAAGGTCGGCCTCGGCGCCGACCTGAACGAGACCTCCCTCAACAAGACCTCCCTCAAGACGAGCGGACACCCATGAGCGTCGCGGCCATCGGCTTCCTCTATGCGGGCGCGACGCTCAGCGCGATGCTCGCCGGCATCCCCATCGCCTTCGCGCTCGGCTTCGTGGCCCTGGCGTTCATGTACTTTTTCATGCCGGCCGCCTCCCTCGATACGGTGGCGCAGAACGTCTACGAGGAGATGGCCTCCATCACCCTCCTGTCGATCCCGCTCTTCATCCTGAAGGGCGCGGCGATCGGCCGTTCGAAGGCGGGCCAGGACCTCTACTCGG
>NZ_JAQGKL010000154.1 GCF_028290105.1 Methylobacterium sp. | reverse complement strand
CTCGATCGTGCCTTCGAGCCGGTCCCCGGCCTGACGGTCACGCTGTTCTCCGTTCCCGGCAAGGTGCCCCTGTGGCTCGAGGACGAGACCATGGAGATCGGTGCCGAGACCGAGACGACGGTCGGCGCGATGATCGAAGCGGGGGGGCGGCGCGTCGCGTACATTCCCGGCTGCGCCCGCGTCACCGACGGCCTCAAGGACCGCATCGCCGGGGTCGATGCTCTTCTGTTCGACGGGACCGTGCTCCTCGACGACGACATGATCCGCGCCGGCGTCGGCACCAAGACCGGCTGGCGCATGGGCCACGTGCCGATGACCGGGGATGGCGGCTCCATCGCGGCACTCGCCGACGTGGCCATCGGCCGACGCGTCTTCGTGCACATCAACAACACCAACCCGGTCCTCGTCGAGGACTCCGAGGAGCGCCGGCAGGTCGAGGCCTCGGGTTGGACGGTGGCCCACGACGGTTTGACGCTCCACCTTTCGTAGGGCGAGCATCTGGCAATTTAGTGCCGACGACTTACATTGTGTCCGATTGAATTGCGTCGGAATGCGCGTGGTCTTCACGGCACGGCGCGCGATCGGTTAAGAAAAGTTCTTAAAACCGCTCCCCATCCACACGCGAGCCACGCCATGACCGCGCCCTTCCCGACTCCGAAGCCCGACGAGGCCCAGCGCCTGCTCAGCCCTCAGGAACTGGAGGCCGCGCTTCGCGACATCGGCGCGCGCCGCTATCACAACCTGCACCCGTTCCATCGGCTGCTGCACGACGGCAAGCTGAACAAGGATCAGGTCCGCGCCTGGGCGCTCAACCGCTACTATTACCAGGCGATGATCCCCGTGAAGGACGCCGCCGTGCTTGCCCGCATGGAGGATGCGAGCCTGCGCCGGGTCTGGCGCCAGCGCATCGTCGACCATGACGGCGACGCGCCGGGCGACGGCGGCATCGAGCGGTGGCTGAAGCTCGCCGAGGGCGTCGGGTTCGCGCGCGACTACGTGGAATCGACGCAAGGCATCCTCTCGGCGACCCGGTTCTCGGTCGACGCCTACGTGCACTTCGTGAAGGAGCGCTCGCTCCTGGAGGCCATCGCCTCCTCCCTCACCGAGATGTTCTCGCCGACGATCATCTCCGAGCGCGTGGCCGGGATGCTCAAGAACTACGACTTCATCACCAAGGACACCCTGGCCTATTTCGACAAGCGCCTGACCCAGGCGCCGCGCGATGCCGAGTTCGCCATCGAGTACGTGCAGAAGCATGCCACCACGCCGGCATTGCAGCGCCAGGCCATGGCCGCCCTCACCTTCAAATGCAACGTGCTGTGGACGCAGCTCGACGCCCTGTACTTCGCCTACGTGGCGCCGGGGATGATCCCGCCGGATGCCTGGACGCCCGGCACCGGGTTGGTGCCCGAGCCCGCCGCGACCGCATCTCCGGTCTCCCTCGCGGCCGGTACCGGCACCATCACGGCGCTCGACGTGCCGCGCCTGCCGCGCGGCGTGCGCCTGCGCCATGATGCCGTGCGCAACCAGCACGTCCTGCTGGCGCCGGAGCGCACCTTCGACCTCGACGCCAACGCGGTGGCTGTCCTGGAACTGGTCGACGGCCAGCGGAATGTCCGCGACATCGCCGGCCTGCTCGGCCAGAAATTCGCCGCCGATCCCGCCGTGATCGAGGCCGACATCCTCGTGATGCTGAACGATCTGGCCACCAAACGGGTTCTGGAGCGATGAACGCGATCACGCCGAACGCGACTGCCCTTCCGGCCCCGGTCGGGCTCCTGGCGGAGCTCACCCACCGCTGCCCCCTGCGCTGTCCCTATTGCTCGAACCCGCTCGAACTCGACCGGCGCTCGGGCGAGCTCGACACCGCGACCTGGCAGCGGGTGCTGACGGAGGCGGCGGGCCTCGGCGTGCTCCATGTCCATCTTTCGGGCGGCGAGCCGACCGCGCGCAACGACATCGTCGAGATCACTCAGACCTGCGCCAAGCTCGGCCTGTATTCCAATCTGATCACCTCCGGCGTCGGCGGCGCGCTCGCCAAGCTGGACGCGCTCTACGATGTCGGCCTCGATCACGTGCAGCTCTCGGTGCAGGGCGTCGACGCGGCGAATGCGGAAAAGATCGGGGGCCTGAAGAACGCCCAGCCCCAGAAATTCGCCTTCGCCGAGCGGGTGACCCAGCTGGGCCTGCCCCTGACCCTGAACTCGGTGATTCACCGGGGCAACATCCACGAGGTCGAGGGCTTCATCGATCTCGCGGTGAAGCTCGGGGCCAAGCGACTGGAGGTCGCCCACACCCAGTATTACGGCTGGGCCTACGTGAATCGCGCCGCCCTGATGCCGAACAAGGCCGAGGTGGATCGCTCGATCCGCATCGTCGAGGCGGCCCGCGAGCGCTTGAAGGGCCAGCTCGTCATCGATCTCGTGGTGCCGGACTATTACGCGAAGTACCCCAAGGCCTGTGCGGGCGGTTGGGGCCGCAAGCTCATGAACGTGACGCCGCAGGGCAAGGTGTTGCCCTGCCACGCCGCCGAGACGATCCCGAACCTCGAATTCTGGTACGTGTCCGACCATTCGCTCGGAGATATCTGGGCGAACTCGCCGGCGTTCACCGCCTATCGCGGCACCGACTGGATGAAGGAGCCCTGCCGCTCCTGCGACCGGCGCGAGAAGGATTGGGGCGGCTGCCGCTGCCAGGCCCTGGCTCTCGCCGGGGATGCGGCCGCCACCGACCCGGCCTGCTCGCTGTCCCCCCTCCACGCCAAGGTGCGTGATCTCGCCGTCGAGGAAGCGGCCGAGACCCCGCCCGACTATGTCTACCGGACCATCGGCAGTAACGTGCAGCCCAATGTGCGTACGCCGCTGAACGAGGAAGCGCCGCTTTGAAACCCGTGACGATCGCCGCGTTGCTGATGCTCGCGAGCGCGCCTGCGCTCGCCCAGGCCACTCCCGAAATGCCTGTTGCCACGAAAGCCAGCACGGCGGCTCCCAACGCCTCGGACCTGCTCTTCGAGCAGCCGCAGATGAAGAACGCCGCGCCCGGCTCGACGCTGACCTACAGCTACCTGCGCCGCAGCGGCATCTCCAAGGGGCCGTTCGGACCGCCGCTCAACGACACGATCAAGCTCGGCATCGAGCCGGGCAAGAGTGCCGACAACCGCGATATCAGCGTGGCGATGTTCTCCGGTGCCAACCGCTTCCCGGCCGGTCCCTTCGAGGACATGCCGGGCAATCCGGTGATGTCGCTTTTCCTCGAGCATCATCTCATGGATCTCGCCCGCGTGCTGATGGCCAACCCGCGCTACATCAAGAACGCGATCCGCAAGAGCCTGCGCGAGAACGCCACCGTCACGCAGACCGAAGTCGACTACAAGGGCGCCAAGGTCGCCGCCTGGCGCGTGGAGACCCAGCCCTTCCTCGACGACAAGATGAAGGAGCGCATGCGCGGCTTCGAGACCCTGAAATACACCTTCGTGACGTCCGACGCCGTGCCCGGGGAGCTCGTCTCCATCGAGGCCGCGGCGAAGAATTCCGAGGGTGGCGAACTCCTCCAGGAGAATCTGACCTATGATCCGAACGCTGGTTAAGCGCCTTGCCGGAGGCGCCTGCGCCGTGGCGCTCGTGTCGGGCTCTCTCGTGACGGGCCCGGCCGCGTCCGTCGAGCTCGAGAACGATTATCCCACCGAGGCGCGGGCCGATTACATCTTCGGCTGCATGGCGGCCAACGGTCAGTCGCGGGAATCCCTCTCGCGCTGCTCCTGCTCCCTCGACGCCCTCGCTTCGCTGCTGACCTACGACAAGTACGTCCAGGCGAGCACGGTGCTCTCCCTGCGTCAGGGCATCGGCCAGCGCACCACCGCCTTCAAGTCCACCAAGGTCTTCGACGATCAGGTCGCGGAACTCCGCCGCGCCCAGGCCGAGGCCGAAATCCGCTGCTATCGCGGCGGCACCTGAACGACGCGAACCCTCGTCCGGCTCGAGAGGGTCTGTACGAGGGGCCCGACCATCCGAACGTCGTCCGCGCCTCGCGTCGGCCCTTTCCTTCGGGGACGGCCTTGCGCGGGGCGCCGTCCGTTTTGCGGACACGGCGCCGGCACGGGCGTTGCTCCCTCTCGCCATTGCGTCCAAAGACAGCGGAACCCTGGCTGGCCGCGCGCCCGCTCTTCCGACGATGAGACTCCCGTGCCCCCAGACCTGCCGGCTACGCTGACGACGCTCCTGCCGGATCTCGGGCGGCGCGTGCTCGTGATGGGGATCCTCAACGTCACGCCGGATTCCTTCTCGGATGGCGGACGCTTCGCGGATCTCGACCCCGCCCGCACGCAGGCCGAGGCGCTGGTGGCGGAGGGCGCGGCGCTCGTCGATATCGGCGGCGAATCCACCCGGCCCGGCCACGTTCCGGTCTCGGCCGAGGAGGAGCAGGCCCGCATCCTGCCGGTGATCCGGGACCTCGCCTCCCGCCTGCCCGTGCCGATCTCGATCGATACCTACAAGGCCTCGACCGCCCGCGTGGCCCTGGCGGCCGGCGCCCGCATCGTCAACGACGTCTGGGGTCTGCAGCGCGAGCCCGACATCGCCCGGGTCGCCGCCGATCACGGCGCCCCCGTGATGGTCATGCACAACCGCGAGTCCATCGATCCGTCGATCGACATCGTCGCCGACATGCTGCGCTTCTTCGAGCGTTCGCTCGCCATCGCACGCGGGGCCGGCATTCCGGACAGCGAGATCGTCCTCGATCCCGGCATCGGCTTCGGCAAGAGCTGGGAGCAGCACCTGGAAGCGCTGCGGCGCCTGCCCGAGATCGTGGCCCTGGGCTTTCCGGTCCTCGTCGGGGTCTCGCGCAAATCGCTGCTGGGGCGCCTGCACGACGCCGAGACCCGGCCCGTCGACCGGTTGTTCGGGTCCGTCGGCAGTCACGTGCTGGCGGCCACCCTCGGCGCGCAGATCGTGCGCGTGCATGACGTCCGGCCCCATGTGGACGCCCTGCGGGTGGTCGACGCCGTGATGCGGAGGCCCGCATGAGCGACCGCATCCTCGTCGAGCGCATCGCCGTCTTCGCCTATCACGGCCTCCTCGCCGAGGAGACCCGGCTCGGCCAGCGCTTCTACGTCTCGCTGGATTGCCGGCTCGATCTCGCCCCCGCCGGTCGCTCCGACGACGTGGCGCGAACCGTGAGCTACGCCGACCTCACCGAGATCGTCGTCCGCATCGCCACCGAGCGGCGCTTCGCCCTGATCGAGGCCCTGGCGGAGGCCATCGCGGCCGAGATTCTCGAGCAGCACCCACCCATCATCGAACTGCGCGTGCGGGTGGACAAGCCGAGTGCGCCGGTGCCGGCGATCATCGACGGGGTCGCCATCGAGATCGTGCGGACGCGCGAGACCACACGATGAGCGGCGTGGGGCCTTCGACGCACGCCGCCTATCTCGGCCTCGGCAGCAACATCGGCGACAAGGCCGCGACCCTCGCCGACGCGGTCGCGCGGCTCGCCGCCACGCCGGGCATCCGGGTGACCGCGCGCTCCGCCGATTACCGCACGCCCCCCTGGGGCGACACCGACCAGGACTGGTTCCTCAACGCGGCCGTCGGCGTCGAGACCAGCCTGAGCCCGCACGAACTGCTGGAGGCGGGGCTCGCCATCGAGACAGCGATGGGCCGGGTGCGCGAGCGGCGCTGGGGGCCGCGCGTGATCGACATCGACGTCCTTTCCTACGAGGGGGCGGCGATTTCCGACGAACGCTTGATCCTGCCACACCGCTTCGTGCGCGAGCGCGCCTTCGTGCTGATGCCGCTGGCCGAGATCGCCCCCGATCTGCGCATCGGCCCCGAGACGGTGCGGGACGCCCTGGCGAACCTCGACGCCACGGGCATCGTGCGGGTCTGATCAGGCACTGATCCCGCCTAGTTTGTGCAGGCCTCGATGGCTGCCATCCCGGGGTGGGTCACCGCCGACACATCCGTTCCGTTCGATCCCGATCCACCGACACCGATCGACCGGAATGACGGTTCGCAGGCCCGAAACGACGATGGCGGCGATGGAACAGGTCCACCGCCGCCATCGCGGTCATTAATTCGGGTGCGTCGTCGCCGGGTCAGGGGGACGGGGCCTCGAGGAGCTTGCTGCCCTCTTCCTCCAGCAGCGGAACGTCGTAGTCGCGCAGGACCTTCTCGATATCCGCGCGGCGCTTGCGCAGGATCGTATTGAGGGTCCGCTTCCAGTCGTTCTCCTCCAAACGCACGCCGAGCGCGATGCGGAAGGTGAGCGGCGGCCGGTCCGGCTCCTGCAGCAGCGGCACGACCGTCATCGGTACTCCGCTCTGCTTGGCAAGCCATCCGGCGGCGGGCCCCCACAGGATCGCGGCGTCGATGCGCTTCTCGGCCAGGTCCGCGATCACCTCGGCCGCGATGGTCTGGTGCTTGCGGGCCGGATCGAGCTGGTAGGGCGCATAGGCCTTCATCGCGCTGACGAGACCGAGTTCACCCATCCGGTTGACCGGAGGCGTGCCGCCGATGACGCCGATGGACTTGCCCTTCAGCTTCGGGTCGTCGAGACGCGTCACCCCGTCGAGTTCCCCGGTGCGGGTCACCAGCGTGTAGGCGGAACGATAGTAGGGATTGGAATGCTGGACGAGATCACCGCCGGCGGCCGATCCGATGATGATGTCGCACAGGCCGGTGCCGAGGGTGTTGCGGACGAAGCCCGGACCCTGCGTCAGCCAGTAATAGCGGATCTTCACCTTGAGTTCGTCGGCGATGATCGCCGCGATTCTGTTCTCGAAGCCGTCTTCCTTGCGCTGGGAGAACGGCATGTTGCCCGGATCGCCGCAGACGCGCAGCGTGTCCGTGGTCACGAGGTCCGGAAGCGACTGCGCGAACGCAGGTCGCGCCCCTGCCGAGATCAGCAGGAGCGCGAGCGCGAAACCTCTCGAAATGCGTGAGCGGGTCATCAGCCGCCCAGGCACTCCTTCTCGGCCGTCTTGGCGGCCTCGGGCTTCTCTTCCTTGTCGGTCGGGCGCACGCGGGGCATGGCACCGGAGGCGCGGGCCTTCAGGTAGACGTAGAGGTCGTCCGCGTAGCACATGACGTTCTTGTTGTCGCCGAAGGCCGGCATCACGCGCTCCTGGCCAGCCTGCGAGTCACGCTTGCCGCCGGCGAGGATGCCGATGAACTCCTCGTAGCCGATCGTCTTGAGCGAGTCCTTCAGGGCCGGCGCGTAGGTCGAGCCCATGGCGTCGGGGCCGTGACAGACGTGGCACTCGGCGTGATAGCGGCGGTAGCCCGAATAGGCGTACCAGTCGAACTTCTTGCCGTCGTTGGTGATGTGGAAGGTCGGATGGCCGTCGCCGTCCTGATACTTGCCGTCCTCGACCTTCACGGCCGCGAACTTGTCGACCAGCTTGGCGTCCTTATCGGGCGCGTTCGGATCGAGTTGATTGGCCAGTGCCGGGTCAGCCTTCTTGGCGTCTTGGGCCTGGACGGCGAGGGTCGAGACGGTGGCAAGGGCGAGGGCCGCCACGAGCGGACGGATGGCGGCTTTGCTGATGGTGTGCAACGACGTTTCTCCCAGGAACACCACGTCGGCCTACCAGCCGCGTGTTTCGCGTGTTGTTCTAGCGATCCTAATCATAAAGGTGCCGGCGCGGAAACCCGCGCCGGCACCCTATTGCCTACTGTACCGTGCGACCGATTAGTTCGGCAGCGAGAAGACGGTCAGCTGACCACCGAGGTTGGTGTAGTTCGAGAGGGCGGCGTAACCACCCACTGCGCCGAGACCGGCGTTCGGGTCGGTCAGGCCGGCCGCGAGGCCGATGCCGGCCCAGCCACCGACACCCGACAGGATGCCGACGAACTGCTTGCCCTTGTGGCTGTAGGTCATCACGTTGCCGATGATGCCCGACGGGGTCTTGAACTTGTAGAGTTCCTTACCCGTCTTGGCGTCGACAGCCTTCAGGTAGCCTTCGAGGGTGCCGTAGAACACCACGTCACCGGCGGTGGCGAGGGCGCCCGACCACACCGAGAACTGCTCCTGGTTCGACCACTTGATCTTACCAGCGACGCCGTCCCAGGCGATGAAGTTACCCATGCCGCCGTGGCTGTTGGGGGCCGGGTACATGGCCAGCGTCGCGCCGACGTAGGGCTGACCCGGGGTGTAGGAGACCCGGAACGGCTCGTAGTCCATGCAGACGTGGTTGGTGGGCACGTAGAACAGATTGGTCTTCGGCGAGAACGCCGCAGGCTGCTGATCCTTGGTGCCGAGAGCGGCGGGGCAGATACCCTTGGAGTTGGTATCCTCACCGTTCTGCTCGGTGGAGTACTTGGCCTGGACGAGCGGACGACCGTAGGTCTTCGAGCCCTTGTCCATGTCGACCTTGGAGGCCCAGTTCACCACCGGATCGAACTTCTCGGCGACCAGGAGCTCGCCGTTGGAACGGTCGAGGGTGTAGCCGAAGCCGTTACGGTCGAAGTGGGTGAGGAGCGGACGATCCTTGCCGTCAACCTTCTGATCCGTGAGGATCATCTCGTTGATGCCGTCGTAATCCCACTCGTCGTGCGGGGTCATCTGGTAGACCCACTTGGCGGCGCCCGTGTCGGGGTTGCGCGCCCAGATGGTCATGGACCACTTGTTGTCGCCCGGACGCTGCTTGGGGTTCCAGGTCGAGGGGTTGCCCGAGCCGTAGTACATCAGGTCGAGCTTGGGATCGTAGGAGAACCAGCCCCAGGTGCAGCCGCCGCCGGTCTTCCACTGATCGCCTTCCCAGGTCTTCAGCGAGGAGTCCTTGCCGACAGGCTTGCCGAGAGACGTCGTCTTCTCGGGGTCCATGATCATCTGCTCGTCGGTGCCGATGGAGTAGCCGCGCCACACCTTCTTGCCCGACTTGGCGTCGTAGGCGGTGACGTGGCACTGCACGCCGAACTCGCCGCCGGAGATGCCGACGATGATCTTGTCCTTCACCGGAAGAACGGTGGCGGTGTTGGTCTCACCCTTCTTGGGGTCGCCGTTGACGACGGACCAGTTCACCTTGCCGGACTTCGCGTCGAGCGAGACGACGGTGGTGTCGGCCTGGTGCAGGATGATGGCGCCGTCGGCGTAGGCGAGACCACGGTTGACCGTGTCACAGCACATCACCGGGATGACGCTCGGGTCCTGCTTGGGCTCGTACTTCCAGACGATCACGCCGTCCTTGTCGAGATCGAGGGCGTAAACGATGTTCGGGAAGGGGGTGTGCACGTACATCATGTTGCCGACGACGAGCGGGGAGCCCTCGTGGCCGCGCAGCACGCCGGTCGAGAAGGTCCAGGCCACCTGGAGCTGCTTGACGTTGCTGGCGTTGATCTGGTCGAGC
Organism: Methylobacterium sp.; assembly: GCF_028290105.1. Lineage (GTDB taxonomy): Bacteria > Pseudomonadota > Alphaproteobacteria > Rhizobiales > Beijerinckiaceae > Methylobacterium. Next base: position 55,861 of record NZ_JAQGKL010000154.1, on the reverse strand, counting down.
TTGGAATAGCGCGTGTTGGCATAGTCGACGGTCTGAAGGACCTGCTCGGCCGGGTTGGCCGTGCGCTTCAGGACGTCCTCGTTTGCGAAGGCCGAGGTCGAAGCGACCAAGCCGGCGCCGAGTGCGAGAAGATGTACCGCTCTCATGGATTCCTCCGACAGATCTTCCAGCCGCCATCCCACGGAGAACCCGTGAGATCACGCCGTGATCTGACTGTTTGCGACAGGGACAGGTTCGCCTCGGTAGCGGACGTGAAAGCCTCAAGGATCACACGAATGAGATCTGGAGGCCTTTACGGTCAGGGGCCGCTATCCCTTTGCGGCGCCCCTCGAAACCGAAGCTTGAACGAACTCTAAGAAAAATTCCGGCGGCGTCAACTCGCTTGCGCACCGTCTTGCCGGCCTACGCACAAGTCCTCGTGAGCGATCCACGGTGGCGGAGCTTGGATCGTGCCGCGCACCATAAGATGCTGCGGTGCAATATAGCCTTTGGCTAAGGCAAAGTCTTTTCATCATCTTTTGCCGTTCTTCATGCGCTCGCTGCATGGTGGTGGAGCTTGGCCGGGTATGGCATGTCCTCGTCGAGGCCTCGATCATCCGCAGCATTTGGTATTCCAGAAGGCCGCCCAAACACGCGGCTCGTTCGGCACGATAGTTCAGGATTGGTTCGTCGGGCATGGATCCGGGAAGGTGCCGTCGCCTTTCCGAATTGTCCCGAAACACCGTGTCCTCATGCGCGCTCTGGCCGCATCCGTGACCGGCGTCCGGTGCCGTGGCCGCGGCGGCGAGGCCGCGCGGTGGGGCCGATGCGGCGAGTTCTTGAGAGAATCAGCCCGCGATGACGCTGGGGAATCGCACGGCGAGCGCGGCTCTCTGCGCCTCGATCCAGGCCCGGTCCCGTTCGCCGCGCGAAACCTCGAGGGGAATCGTACCGAGCAGGCTCGCGGGGCGCCCCGAGACGAGGAGCAGCCGGTCGGCGATCTCGATGGCCTCCGCCACGTTGTGGGTCACCATGAGGACGCCCATGCCGGTCCGCGCCACGGCGTCCACGACGAGGCCCCGCAGGGACGCCGCCGAAGTGTCGTCCAGCGACACGAACGGCTCGTCGAGGATGAGGATGCGCGGCTTCTGCGCGAGCGCCCGGGCGAGCGAGACCCGGCGCGCCATCCCGAGGGAGAGCGCCCCGGGATAGCGGGACCGCCACGGCGAAAGCCCGAGGGACCCGAACAGGGCGTCGAGGTCCTGCCCGCGGGCACCGCGCGGCAGCGCCAGGCGGACATTCTGCTCCACCGTCCGCCAGGGTAGCAGGCGCGGTTCCTGGAACGCCATCGCGATCCCGGCCTCGTCCGGATGGGGCGAGACCCGGCCCTCGTAATCCGGGTCGAGGCCGAGGAGGATGCGCAGGGTCGTGGTCTTGCCCGCCCCCGAGGGGCCGATCAGGCAGGTGATCTCGCCCGCGATCACCGAGAAGGCGAGGCCGCGCACGGCCTCCACCGGCTCCGGGCCGCCGGCGCCGTAGACCTTGCGGGCGATCTCGACCCGGAGGGCGGCGCCCTCGGGCTCCGGCCGGACCCGTCCCTCAGCGCCAGCGTCGGACATAGGCCTCGAGCCGCTGCAGGATGAGGATGTCGATGGCGATCATGACGCTCATGAAGACGAGGCTGTAGCCGAGAATCGCCGCCACGTTCAGGCTCTGGACGAAGTAGTAGTTGATGGCGAAGCCGACCCCGTTCGGGCGCCCGAGCAGCTCGATCACCAGCACGATTTTCCAGGCGAGCGACAGGCCCGAGCGCGCCGCCGCCACCGCGAAGGGCTGCAATTGCGGCACCAGCACGTGCGCGATCCAGGTGCGGCGGTCGAAGCGGTAGGTGCGGGCCATCTCCTCCAGCTGCGGATCGAGGCCGCGCGCCCCTTCGCGCAGGATCACCGCCACGTTCGGCAGCTTGTTCAGCACCACGGCGACGATCGCCGCCGCCTCGTTCAGCCCGACCCAGATGTAGGCCAGCACCGTGATCACCAGGGCCGGCGTGTTCAGGAGGATGAGGAGCGGCGTGTCGAGGACGAGGTTGAGCCGGCGCGAGCGCCCGAGCGCGATGCCGAGCAGCACGCCGAGGGTCATCGCCAGGAGAAAGGAGATGCCGACCCGCGTCAGCGTGATCCCGACATTCCACCACAGATCGCCGGTCGCGGATTCCCGCGCGATGAAGCCGAGGATCGCCAGGGGCGCCGGCAGCAGCCGGGAGCCGGCGGCCGAGGCCGCGACCTGCCAGCCGGCGAGCAGCACCAGCACCGAGACGAGACGGGTGGCAAAGCCCATGGTTCAGGGCGTCAAGGACGGCGCGTGCGAGCGCGGCTGCGCTTCAGCCATTTCCGCTGCCGTCGAAGTAGAGGCCCGGCGGCAGCGTGGAGCCCGCCCCGACGAGGCGTTCGCCCCCGAGCCGGGCCATGACGGCGAACAGCTTCTCGCCGTCGCCGCGCTCGCTGGCGAGCGGACGGCGCGGGATGCCGGCCAGGAAGTCGCGCTTCAGGGCCAGGAAGGTCGCTTCGTCCTCGACTGCCATCAGCGGGCGCACCACGTCCCAGGCGGAGGCGTCGTTGGCGAGCGCCTCCTTGGCGGCCTTGGAGGCGCGGGCGAAGCCCGCCACCGCCTCGGGCTTGTCCCGCAGGGTCTCGGCGTCGAGGAGGTAGCCGATCAGCGCCATCGAGCCGGTGGCGCCGAAGGCGCGCATGATGTCGTCCGAGCCGATCAGCCGGCGGAAGCCCTTGGGCTCCAGGCGGGCGCAGTAGGTCCAGTACAGGAGCCCGGCATCGAGTTCGCCCTGCTCGAGCTTGAGCGCCAGGAGCGGCGGTGCCCCGAAGGCGAGGGTCGCCTGGGTCTCGAGGTCGATGCCGGCGGCGTCCCGGGCCTGCGCCTTCAGGAGAAGCCAGTTCTTGTCGAGGGGGCCTCCGGCGACGCCGAGGCGCTTGCCCTTGAGGTCGGCCAGGGTCCGGATCGGGCTGTCGCCCGGCACCATCAGCGATCCTTCGGTGGTGGAGTAGGGAAAGAAGCGGATCGCGCGGCCCTCGTTGCCGAGGCGCGCCGCCCAGAGCAGGTCGCCAACGATGGTGTCGACCTGGGCGCCGAGGAAGGCGATCCGCGCCGCATCGTTGCCGGCGAGCTTGACGACGTCGAGGGTGAAGCCGTTGGCGGTGTCGAGGCCGCGCGCCTTGATCACGGCCGCCTCCCAAGAGACCGTGCCGAAGGGCAGGCTGCCGACCCGGATCGTCGGGGCCGCCGCCCGTGCCGGCCGTGCCAGACCCAAGGACAGAGACAATCCGGGCAGGGGCAACAGTGCCGCCGTCGCGAGCAATCCGCGCCGTGACAGCATGGGGCACACTCCCTGGATTCGACGTCGGACGCTCGGATCGCCCCGTGAAGGCCGGCGTCGGTTGGACCCCTTCATAGGAGGTCGGGCCTGGGGCGTCCACAGGACGATTCGGCAAGGCGTCGCGTGGGGCGGGTGGCTGATGGTCGCTGCCGCTTGGGTGGCTTGCAAAGGTCAGGCCCGCTTGCACGGGCCCGGAACCCGGCGCACGCTTCAGCGCACTTTCGGGGAGGATGACGATCATGGCCGGCACACGCGACGACGTGCTCGACGACGCCACCATTACGGCGCGGTTGGCGCAGGACCTACCGGCCTGGCGCCTGGAGGAGGGCTGGATCAAGCGCACCTACAAGACGGCCGGCTGGAAGGGCACGCTGATGGTCATCAACACGGTGGGGCACCTGGCGGAGGCCGCCTGGCACCACCCGGACATCACCGCGTCCTATGCCTGGGTCGAGGTGCGCCTGACCAACCACGCGGCCAAGGGCGTTACCGAGAAGGACTTCGCGCTCGCCTCCAAGATCGAGGAGGTGGTCGGCTGGCAGCCCGGCGCGGAGGGCGGCGCGCTGGAGGGCACCCCCACCGATCCGCGATTCGCCTACATCAAGTATGAGAAGTAGCGGGGCGAGGCCGATACCGGCCGGTCAGTCCGCCTGCTTCACCCGGCGGCATTCGGTCTTGAGGTAGCTCGTCTTGCCGACCTCGTCGCGCAGGTCCGTGCGGGCGATGATCTCCTGCCAGCCGTTGGTGCAGCCGAGTTCGTTGGCGACGCGGACCTTGCGGACTTCGCTCGCCTTGTCGTCGGTGCAGGCCTCGATCGGGATGCCGTTGGCGCAGACGAGGACGACGGCGATGAAGGCGTTCATGAAGGATCTCCGGCAAGACTTCAGGACATGTACGCGGCCCGCTCGGCTCCGGTCTCAATCGATCGTGAGAATGTGATCGGCCGAGAAGTCCCGCCCCTCCACCGGGTTGGCGACCCAGCGGGTGCGGCCGACCCGCAGGTCGTGTCCCGCGTGGAAGTGCCCCGAGACCCAGAGGTCCGGCCGGGCCGCGTCGGGCAGGTCCTCCAGCACCGTGGTCGCATAGAAGGCCGGCAGCCACCAGGGCACGCCGGGGGCGTGGCGGAACGCGTCCGCCGCGCGCGGGCTCGCCGGATGGTGCGTGACGCAGACGGTCGGGCCGTCATGGGGCCGCGACAGGGCGGCGATCAGGCCGGCCCGCTCCCGCGCATGGGCCGCCATCGCGTCGGCGGGCGACCAGACCGTGCCGTCCCCGTTGCGGATCGAGCCCCGGAATTCGCGCGAGCCGGTGACCGGGTCGGTCATCCGCGCGGCCGCATAGGCGACGGGGTCTTCCGGAGCGTCGGGCACCGTCCCGTCGAGCCAGCGCCCGGCCAGGGACCAGTCGCTCCACAGGGTGGTGCCGACGAAGCGCACGCCATCGAGCACGATGGCCGAACCCCTCTGGAGCAGGTGGATCGCCGCCCCCGCCCCGTTCAGCCGCGAGACCTCCGTCTCCAGGGCGGCGAGGAGTTCGGGGGCGGTGCGCCCGTCTCCGGTGGGGGCGTAATGCTCGTGATTGCCCGGCACCAGCACGATCGGACGCCCCTGCGCCAGGGCCAGCAGCGCCGCGAGGCCGGATTCGGGCCGGCCCTCGTGCAGGTCGCCGGGGCAGACCAGCACGTCGAAGGCCTCCGTCGGGCGCGGGATGACGTCGAGGCGACGGCGTTCCAGGTGGAGGTCGGAGATCGGGAACAGGCGCATGGATGCCGCTCGAAGTCGCTGACGGAAATTCGCTTAAGGCGTGGGGGGCTCGGGCAGGGCCTTGGCCGCGCGCCACTCCGCCCGGGCCGCCCGCAGGATGTCCCCCGCCGAATCCGCGTTGAGGATGGCGATACCGGCCGCCGCGATGAGGTCGGGCCAGGCGGACAGGGTCAGGGCGGTGGCGATGCCGGCGGCGATGATGGCGAGGTTGGCGAAGGCGTCGTTGCGGGCGGACAGGTAGGCCGCCCGGGTCAGGCTGCCGCCGCCCGCGCGATGGCGGGCCAGCATCATCGCGCAGGTGAGGTTGACGGCCAGCGCCCCCAGTCCCGTGAGCGTGAGAGGAATCGGGGCCGGCGCCGCCATCGTGGCGAACTTGGCCCAGGCCGCGTAGGCGGTGGCGAGGGCCGGCAGCAGCAGGATGAGGGCCAGCACGCCCCCGAGGCGGGCCCGGTTGCGCACGCTCCAGCCGATCCCGGCGAAGATCAGCAGGTTGATGGCCGCGTCCTCGAGGAAGTCGAGGCTGTCGGCGATGAGCGCCAGCGAGCCGATCGCCAGGGCGACGCTGATCTCGATGCCGAAATAGGCCAGGTTCAGCCCGGCGACGCGGGCGACCACCGGGCGCAGGGTGGCAGAGGGGGTGGTGGACACGGGGGGTACGGCTCGACCTTGGTTCGGGCGGAACGTCCGCGCGGCATCGGGAATCACGCCGCGCGGTGGCGATCTCCTTGGCGCGGGAGGCGGCCGGCTGTCGAGGCCCGCCTCACGCACTCCCGCCTTGCGCCCTTGTGCTTTTCAGGGCGCCGATACTGGATTTGACCCGCTGCCTGTGCGAGGCGGAAGGCCAGCCGCGCGAAATGTCGCGTGCGACGAACCGAAATCAACGCCCGACGTCGGAGGGAAGCCGCCCATGATGCCCGAACTGCGCGTCCTGTACTTCGAGGATCTCGAAGTCGGCCTGTCCGAGACGCTGAACAAGGTCATCGCCTCCTCCGACGTGGTGGGCTTTGCCGAGATCACCGGCGACCGCAACCCGATCCACCTCTCCGAGCATTTCGCGGCGCGCACCCCCTTCGGCACCCGCATCGCCCACGGCCTCTACACCGCCGGCCTGATCTCGGCGGTGCTCGGCACCCGGCTGCCCGGCCCGGGCGCGGTCTACATCAGCCAGACCCTGAACTTCCGCGCGCCCGTGCGCATCGGCGACACGGTCGAGGTCACCGTCGAGGTGGCCGAGCTGGTCCCCGAGCGCCGCCGCGCGCGCCTCAAATGCACCTGCTCCGTGGCCGGGGAGGTCGTGCTCGACGGCGAGGCCCTGGTGAAGGTGCCGACCAAGGCCGAGGCCGATCCCCTCGCGGTGCGCATGGGTGGACGTCCGGCGACCCCCTGACGCCCCCTTCGCGATCCCCCTGGTGACGTTCTCGGCGGTTCCCATCGACGACCCGGCGGACCCGCGCCTCGCGCCCTACACGGCGATGCGCGAGCGCGACCTCGTCGGGCGCGAAGGGCGGTTCATCGTCGAGGGCGAGGTCACCCTGCGTGTCATGCTCTCGGGCCGGGCCCGGTTCGGCCTCCAATCGGTCCTGCTCGCGCCGGAGCGCCTGGACGCTTTGAGCGAACCCCTCGCCCGGCTGCCCGCCGACGTGCCGGTCTTCTGCGCGTCGAAGCCGGTGATGAGCGCGATCACCGGCTTTCCGATCCATCGCGGCGTCCTCGCCGTCGGCCTGCGCGGTGCCGAGACGGAGCCGGATTTGCCCGCCGCCCCCGGGCCGGCCCTCGTGGTCGGCCTCGTCGGCCTGACCAACCACGACAATGTCGGGGGCCTGTTTCGCAACGCCGCCGCCTTCGGGGCCGACGCGGTGCTCCTCGACGCGGCCACCTGCGACCCGCTCTACCGCAAGGCGATCCGGGTCTCGGCCGGCGCGGCGCTGACGGTGCCGTTCCGGCGTCTCGCGGATGCCGACGCGATCCTGGCCCATGCGGCCCGCCACGAACTGGTCCCCCTGGCGCTGAGTCCGAGCGGCGCCGAGACGCTCTCCGCCCTCAGCGCCCCGTCCCGGACCCTGCTCATCCTCGGGACCGAGGGCCCAGGCCTCGCGCCCGCCCTGATGGCGCGCCTGCGCACCCTGCGCATCCCGATGGCGCCGGATTTCGATTCCCTCAACGTCGCGACCGCGGGCGCCATCGCGTTGCACCACCTCGCGGCTTCCCGCTGATGCGCGGCACGTTTCCGCGCGGTCCCGCAATACGCGCGACATTGCGCCCCCATTGTCGCCCGCGCCGCTACGGTCAAGATTACGCGCACGGGCCCCGAGGCCTGGACGGACCAGCGTTCCGCGCCACATGCGCTTCGGGATGAGGGCACTGACGAAGGAGTCGCGAGCGTTGTTGCAGTCACGGGACGGCCTGCGGACCCTGTCCGGACGCCGGGTCATCATCGTCGGTGCCGGTCCCGGCGGCCTTGCCACCGCGCTTCTCCTGGCCCGCGCCGGGGTCCACGTCACGCTGCTGGAGAAGGATCCGGCGGTGGGTGGGCGCACCAAGACCGTGGAGGCCCCCGGCGGCTACCGCTTCGACATCGGGCCGACCTTCTTCCTCTATCCCCAGATTCTCGCGGACATCTTCGAGACCTGCGGCGAGCGCCTCGAGGACCACGTCAAGCTCGAACGCCTCGATCCGCAATACCACCTCGTGTTCGAGGGGAAGGACGGGATCTCGGGCGAGATCCGCGCCACCAACGACATGGACCGGCTCGAGGCCGAGGTGGCGCGCATCGCCCCCGAGGACGCCAAGAACGTCCGCAAGTTCTTCGCCGACAACCGGGTCAAGCTGAAGTTCTTCAAGCCGGTGCTGGAGCAGGCCTTCCACACCCTGCGCGCCATGGCCTCGCCCGCCATGATCGCCGCCCTGCCCCATCTTCATCCGGGGCGCAGCGTCGACAAGGATCTGCAGCGCTACTTCAAGGATCCCCGCGTCCGCCTCGCCTTCGCGTTCCAAACCAAGTATCTCGGCATGTCGCCGTTCCGCTGCCCGAGCCTGTTCACGATCCTGTCGTTCCTCGAATACGAGCACGGGGTCTATCACCCGGTCGGCGGCTGCGGCGCCGTCTCGGAAGCGATGGCGGGCCTGGCCCGCCGGATGGGCGTCGATGTCCGCCTCGGGGCCGGCGTCGAGCGGGTGCTGTTCGAGGGCAAGCGCGCCAGCGGCGTGATCTGCAACGGCGAGACGATCCCCGCCGACGCGGTGGTCATCAACGGCGACTTCGCCAAGGTGATCCAGGACCTCGTGCCCCAACGGCACCGGCCGCGCTGGCGCGATGCCAAGATCGACAAGGCGCGCCTCTCCTGCTCGACCTTCATGCTGTATCTCGGCCTCGACGGGCCGATGCCGGAGGCGCTCGGCCACCACACCATCCTGCTGTCCGAGGATTACGCGCGCAACATCCGCGAGATCACCGACGGCATCCTGCCGATGCAGCCCTCGCTCTACGTGCAGCATGCGGGCTTCACCGATGGCGGCATGGCTCCCCCCGGCCAGACCAGCCTCTACGTGCTGGTGCCGGTGCCGAACCTGAAGGCGGACATCGACTGGAAGGCCCTGCGCGCCACCTATCGCCAGCTCGTCCTCGACCGCCTGAAGCTGCTCGGCCTCGACGACATCGAATCGCGCATCCGCTACGAGCGCATCGTCGATCCGACCGAGTGGCGCGACGACTTCTTCGTGCACGAGGGCGCCACCTTCAACCTCGCCCACGACCTGATGCAGATGCTCTACTTCCGGCCGCACAACCGCTTCGGGCCGGGCCTCTATCTCGTCGGCGGCGGCACCCATCCGGGCTCAGGCCTGCCGGTGATCTACGAGGGCGCGCGCATCACCGCCCGCCTCCTGATCGAGGAGCTCTCCGCCGGGCGCGTCGCGGCGACGAGCGCCGGCATCCCCACCACCGCACCGCTCGCCGCCTCGGGCGACGCCACTTGAGGCGCGTGGCCTTCGCCCCCGCCCTCCTCGCCTTCTGTCTCCTCGGCCCTGGCCACGTGCGAGCCGCCAGCGTGGCGGTGGAGGTCGAGGGCATCGAGGCGGGCGGCCTCGTCTTCGTGGCCCTGTGCCAGGACGGGCTGACCGAGGCCGAGTGCCGGAACGGGCAGCAGGCCGCGCCGCGTGGCCCCACCCAGCGCTTCGTCTTCGCGGACGTGGTGCCCGGCACCTACGCGGCGATCGCTTACCAGGACACGAACGGCAACGGGCGCCTCGACCGGACCGGCCTCGGCCTGCCCCTCGAACCCTACGGCTTCTCCGGGGACGCGGCCCGCTCGGCCCGCCCGGATTTCGCCCGCGCGCGCTTTGGCGTGCGCGAGCCGGGCGCCGGCGTGCGGGTCCGCCTGTCGCGCGCCCTGCCCCGCCGCTGAGCGCGCCGTGAACGCCCGCCCCGAGCCGCTCCTGCGGGTGGCCGGCGCCGCCCTCGCCTATCGCGGCACCCGGGTGCTGGAGGGCGTCGACCTCGTCCTCGGCGCCGGCGAGACCCTGGCCCTGCTCGGCCCCAACGGTGCGGGTAAGACCTCCCTGATGCGCCTCGTCGCCGGCCGGCTGGCGCCGGGCGCCGGCCATGTCCGCATCGACGGCGACGATCCCCATCGCGCCCGCTCCGCGCGCCGGGCCATCGGCTGGGTGCCGCAGGAGATCGCCCTCTATCCCCGGCTCTCCGTGGCCGAGAACCTGTCCGTCTTCGCGCAACTGGCCGGGGTCGCGCGGCGCGAGCGGGCGGGCGCCGTCGCCACCGGCCTCGACCTCTGCGCCCTGGCGGACGTGGCGACGCGTCCGGTGGGCCTGCTCTCCGGCGGCTACCAGCGCCGCGTCAACATCGCCGCCAGCCTGATGGCGCACCCGCGCCTCGTGCTCCTCGACGAGCCGACGCAAGGGGTGGATCTCCACGCCCGCGCGGCGATCCACGCCGTGCTCGGCCGCCTGCGCGAGGCCGGCACCGCCCTCCTCGTCGCCACCCACGATTTCGCCGAGGCCGAACGCCTCGCCGACCGCGTCGCGATCCTGGCGCGGGGCCGCATCGTCGCGGAAGGGCGCCTGTCCGAACTCCTCGCCCGCATCCGCGCCGACGCCCCCGAGCACGAAGTGGCCCTCGCCGAGCCCGCCGACGCGGCGGCAGGGGCGCACCTGCGCCGGACCGGCTTCCAGCCGGTGGATACCGGCTCTACCTGGCGCGCGAGCCGGCTGGCCGGCCCCCAGCGTGACGGCGCCGCCCTGCTCGAAGCCCTCCGGAGCGCGGGCGTGCCCGTCGCGGAGATCCGCATCCGCGCGCCTGGCCTGGAGGCGGTCTATCGCGCGGCCCTCGCGGAGGGAGAGGCCGGGCTCGAGGACCGGAGCGTCGCGTCATGATCTCGGCCGCTATCCGCGTGATGCTGCTGGGGCTGGTGCGCGACCGCGCCGCCCTGGTCATGGCCTTCGTGCTGCCGACCGTGATCTTCGTGATCTTCGCGGCGATCTTCTCGGGGGCGCTCGGCGAGCGCATCCGCATCCATCTCGGCCTCCTCGATCTGGCGCGGACCCCAACGACGCAGCGCCTGATGCAGGCGCTCGAAGCCGACCCGTCCTTGCGCGTCGGGCACCTCGCGGCGGCCGACCTCGACGGGGCCGTCGCGGCGGTGCGGCGCGGCGAGGTCGATGTCGCCCTGGTTCTGCGCGGCGACCTCGACGCGGGATCGACGGGCGCCGGCCAGCCGGTGGTGCTCGTCGAGAACCCCGCCAAGGCCCTGGCGACGCCGATCGCGCTGGGCCAGCTCCAGCGCGTCCTCAACGAGGCCCTGCCCGACGTGGTCCTGGCCCGGATCGTCGCCGACGTGGAGCGCTCGGGCAAGATCGGCCCGGACGAGCGCGCCTTCCTCAACGACGCGTTCGCCGAGCAGCGCGCCCGCAAGGAGCCCTTCGCCTTCGCGTCCCTGGTGGAGCGGCGCAGCACCGCCTCCGGGCTCACCAACGACCGCGTCAGCTACTATGCCGGGGCCATCACCGCGGTGTTCCTGCTGTTTGCCGCCATGCAGGGCGCCCTCTCCCTGGTCGACGAGCGCCAATCCGGCCTCGCCGACCGGCTGATGGCGGGGCCGGGCGGGCTCGGCGTGGTGGTGCTCGGCAAGTTCCTGTTCCTGGTGGGCCAGGGCCTCGTCCAGGCCGGCCTGATCTTCACCGCCGCCGCCCTCCTGCACGGCGTCGACATCCGGCCGCATTGGGCGGCCTGGCTGCTGACCTCGCTCCTCGTCTCCGCCATGGCGGCGGGCCTGGCGCTCGCCGCCTGCGCGGCCTCCGCCACCCGCCAGCAGGCGCATCTGGCCGCCACCTTCGGCGTGCTCCTGCTCTCGGCGGTGGGTGGCAGCATGGTGCCCCGCTTCCTGATGCCGCCCTGGCTGCAGGAGGCCGGCTGGCTCACCCCCAACGCCTGGGCCATCGAGGGCTACCAGAACGCCCTGAGCGAGGGCTGGGCGGCGGCCCTGCCCGCCTGGGGCGTGATGGGGCTGGTGGCGATGGCCGGGCTCGGGGCCGCGCTGGGGCTGGTGTCGCGGCGGGCCGTCTGACGATCGGGACAGGGACGACGAAAGTCTGCGCCGCGACGGGTTAGCGCGTTGACCGCGCGCCTATCCGGTCTAGCTTCATGACAGCTAAGGGCTTTCGAACGAGCCCGGGGAGTGACACGAACATGCGGGCTGGGTCTTCGGTCGCCGTCGTCGGCGCAGGGTTGGGCGGCCTCGCGGCGGCCTGCGTGAGCGCCGCGCGCGGCCACACGGTCACGCTCTACGACAAGAACGATTGGCTCGGCGGCAAGGCGGCGGTCCTGCACGAGGGCGGGTTCCGCTTCGACATGGGCCCGACCATCCTCACCGTGCCGAAGGTGCTGGAGCGGATCTTCCAGGAGGCCGGGCGCGACATTCACGACTACCTGGATCTGCGCCGCCTCGATCCGCAATGGCGCTGCTTCTTCGACGACAACACCCATCTCGACCTCATGGCCGACGTGCCCACCATGGCCGCCGACATGGAGCGCTTCGCCCCCGGCACCGGGGCCGGCGAGGGCTACAAGAAGTTCCTCGAGATCTCCGAGCACCTGCACGACGTCTCGAACAAGTTCTTCTTCTGGAAGCCGGTCGAGGACCTGTTCGACACGATCAACATCCGCGCCAACATGAACCCGGGGACGCTCCGCGACGTGCTCTCCCTGCGCATGGGGTCGTCGGTGGCCGGCACCATCCGTTCGAAGGTCAAGGACGCGCGCCTCGCGCAGATGCTCGACCACTTCGTGCAATATGTCGGCTCCTCGCCCTACGGCGCGCCGGCCGTGCTCTGCGCCATCGCGCACATGCAGACGGCGGAGGGGGTCTGGTATCCGATGGGCGGCACCCGCGCGGTGGCCGAGGCGCTCACCAAGCTGGCCTCCGAACTCGGCGCCACCCTGCGGCCCGGCGACGAGGTCACCGGCCTTTCCATCGAGGGCGGCGCGGTCAAGGGCGTGAAGACGGCCTCCGGCATCACGCCGTTCGACGCCGTCATCTCCAACATGGATTCGGTGCGCACCTACCGCGAACTCGTCGGGGGCGCCGTCGGCAAGTCCTATGAGAAGAAGAGCTTCGAGCCGGCCTGTTCCGGCGTGGTGCTCTATCTCGGGCTGAACAAGCGCTACGAGCACCTGAACCACCACGACTTCGTCTTCTCCCGCGACCCGGAAGAGGAGTTCGACTACATCTACCACAAGGGCGAGCCGGCTCCGGACCCGACGGCCTACCTCGCGGCCCCCTCCTCCACCGATCCGTCCGTGGCGCCCGAAGGCGGCGAGGCGCTCTACGTCCTCGTGCACACGCCCTATCTCAGGCCGCACCACGACTGGTCGAAGATGTTCCCGGCCTACCGGCAGGTCATCCTCGACAAGCTCAAGCGCACGGCCAACATGCCCGACCTCGAGGAGCGCATCGTCGTCGAGCGCCACCTGACGCCGCAGGACATCCACGAGCGCTACAAGGTGCTCAACGGCGCCATCTACGGCCTCGCCTCGCACGGCAAGTTCATGGGCGCCTTCAAGCCCGGCAACCGCTCCCGGCAGGTGCGTGGCCTGTATCTGGCCGGCGGCGCCGCCCATCCCGGTCCCGGCATGCCGATGGTGATGATGTCGGGCTGGATCGCGGCCGACGCCCTCGACACTGACGCCCGCGCCGAGGTCCGTGCCAGCGCCTGAGGGTTCCTTCCGTGACGCGTGAGGAGGGACCCGCCCGCTCGCCCGCCCTGTGGCGGTTCATGGTCGTGTATTTCGACCGGTACGTGCGCCGCCACCTCAACGCCCTGCGGCTCGCCCGCTGGGGCGTGCCGACCTGCGCCGACCACCCCGGTCCCATCGTGGTCTATTGCAACCATCCGGCCTGGTGGGACGCCGCGATCGTCATCCTGCTCGCCGGGCGGCTGTTTCCCCGCCGCGAGAGCCACGCGCCCTTCGACGCGCGGATGCTGGCGAAATACGCGGTCTTCGCCCGCATGGGCGCCTTCGCGGTCGATCTCGATTCGGCCCGGGGCGCCGCGCAGTTCCTTCGGGCCTCGCGGCGCATCCTCGCCGCGCCGGACCGGATGATCTGGATCACCGCGCAGGGGCGCTTCGCCGATGTGCGCGCCCGGCCACTCGGCCTGCGCGCCGGCATCGGACGCCTGCCCGAAATCGCCCCCGACGCCCTGTTCGTGCCGCTGGCGCTGGAATACGCGTTCTGGGATGAGCGCGGCGGCGAGGCCTTCGCGGCGTTCGGCACGCCGGTCCCGGGCACCGCGCTGCTGGCCCTGTCGCGGCCCGAGCGCCTGGCCCGCATGGAGGCGGACCTCACCGCCACCCTCGATGCGTTGAGCGCCGACGTGGTGTCGCGCGAGGCGGAGCGCTTCACGCCGCTCGCCTCCGGTGCGAAAGGGGTCGGCGGGGTCTACGATCTCTGGCGCCGCCTGCGCGCCATCCTGGGCGGCCGGCGCTTCGAACCGGCCCACCGACAGAAGGGAGACCCGGTTCCGTGATGCTCGCCCTCGCGATCCTGGCACTGGTCTGCGCGGGTCTGTCCGGCCTGATCGCCTGGGTGAACCTCTCCCTGCTGCGTACCCCCGAGCCCGACCTCGACGTCCGCGCCCGGGTCTCGATCCTGATCCCGGCCCGCAACGAGGCCGCGATCATCGAAGCGACCGTGCGGGCGGCCCTGGCGAGCCAGGGCGCGTCGGTCGAGGTGCTGGTGGGCGACGACCAGTCCACCGACGACACCGCCGCGATCGTCTCGGGCCTCGCGGCCGGGGACCCGCGTCTGCGCCTCGTCCCCATCCCGCCCCTGCCAGAGGGCTGGACGGGAAAGAACCACGCCTGCGCGCGGCTCGCCGAGGCCGCGCAGGGCACGCATCTCCTCTTCGTCGACGCTGACGTGACCCTGGCACCCGCCGCCGCCGCCGCCCTCGCCGCCCATGCCCGGCGCACCGAGTCGGCCCTCGTCAGCGGCGTGCCGCGCCAAGTCATGGGCTCGCTCGGCGAGCGCCTGACGGTGCCGATGATCAACTTCCTGCTCGTCGGCTACCTGCCGATGGCGATGATGCGGGCGTCCCTTCGCCCGAGCCTCGGCGCCGCCTGCGGGCAGCTCGTCCTGGTGGCGCGCGAGGCCTACCGGGAGATCGGCGGCCACGGGGCGTTGCGCGCCAGCCTGCACGACGGCGTCGCGCTGCCGCGCCGGTTCCGCCGGGCCGGCCACCGCACCGACCTCGTGGCGGCGCACGCGCTCGCCACCTGCCGGATGTACCGGGGCTTCGCGCAGAGCTGGGCGGGTTTCTCGAAGAACGCCCACGAGGGCATGGCGACCCCCCGCGCCCTCCCGGTCTGGACCCTGCTGCTGGCCGGCGGACATGTGTTGCCTTGGGCGCTCCTCGGGCTCGCCCTTTGCGGGTTCGGCTCGGGCCCGGCCACGTTCGTGGCCTTCGCGGCGGCCCTGGTCTCCCTGGCGACGCGGGCCGCGATCACCCTCGTCACCCGCGAGCCGGCGGTCACGATCCCCCTGCACCCCCTGGCCGTGCTGGTGGCGCTGGCGATCCAGTGGGGCGCGCTCCTGCGGCGCAAGGGCGCCGGGACGCCCCTGTGGAAGGGGCGCAGCTACCCGATCGGTCCCTCCTGAGGGTCGGGCGTCGTCTCCGCCAGGATCCAGGCGACCGTGTCGGGGTCGGCGCCGGCGGTGGGGAGATGCAGGATGATCGGCGTCTCGTAGGGGTGGCGCGCCTTCAGGGCGGCGCCGAGCGCCTCGACGAGACCCTCCCGGCTCTTCAGGATCGCCACCACCTCCGTGCCCCGCTCCACCACGCCCTTCCAGGCGTAGACGGATTGCATCCCGGGCAGGACGTTGACGCAGGCCGCGAGCCGCAGGCGCACCAGTTCCTCTCCCACATCCAGGGCGGTGCTGGCATCCGGGAAGGTGGTGTAGACGAGAAGCGCGCGCTCCATGCTATGGGTCTCCGACCAGGGCCCGGACGTTCCGGCGGCGCGCGTGCCGACGGAACCGGGTGGGAGACGCTGGCGCGAAGGCTTCGCGCGGGCAAGGTGTTCGGCAAGGCGGATGTGAGCCCATGGCGCGGCGTTTCGAACGGCTTGCCTTCGTCGCGAGTCCCACGCCGGACGCCCGGCAGGCCGCCGACACCCTGATGCGGCGCTACGACCACGTGCCGCCCGACGAGGCCGACGTGGTCGTGGCGTTGGGCGGCGACGGCCTCATGCTCCAGACCCTGCACCGCTTCATGCATGCCGGCACGCCGATCTACGGCATGAACCGGGGCACCGTCGGCTTTCTCATGAACGAGTTTCGCGAGGAAGGGCTGATCGAGCGCCTGGAGAACACCAAGCGCAGCATCATCCACCCGCTGATGATGACGGCGGTGGACACCGAGGGGCGCCGGCACGAGGCGCGAGCGCTCAACGAAGTCTACATGCTGCGCCAGACCCATCAGACCGCCAAGCTGCGGATCTCGGTCGACGGGCATGTCCGGCTGCCGGAACTCATCGCCGACGGCGTGCTCGCGGCGACGCCCGCCGGCTCCACCGCCTACAACCTCTCGGTGGGCGGGCCGATCCTGCCCCTCAACGCCCGCCTGCTGGCGCTCACGCCCATTTCGGCCTTCCGGCCCCGTCGCTGGCGCGGCGCGCTGCTGCCCGACTTCGCCCGCATCCTGATCGAGGTGCTCGACGCCGAGCACCGCCCCGTGGCGGCGGTGGCCGACCACACGGAGTTCCGGCGCGTCTGCACGGTGGAGACCTGGCTCGACCACGCCACCAACCTGACCCTGCTGCACGACCCCGGCCACAGCCTCGACGAGCGCATCCTCCGCGAGCAGTTCGGCTGAGAGCGGTTCAGGCGGCGATCCGCGCCCGGTCGTCGCGGTAGCTGGCGATCAGGGCCTCGGGGATCGCATCGAGCACGACCTCGACGGCCACGGCGCGCGTCCGCTCGCGGCCGCCCTGGAACGCGGCCAGGATCGCGTCGGGGAGCGCGTCCAGGATGAGGCCGACCGGATCGGTGCGGGCCGCGTCCTCGCCCTGTGCGATCTCTCGGACCTGCGCGATCTCTCGGACCTGAGCGGCGTCGGGCGGGTCCAGCACGTTCGGAGCCTGGGCGATGTCCGGAGGCGACGGGACTTCCATGACCGCCGCGACCTCGAAGACCGGCGTGATCTCCGGCGCCTGCTGGGCTTCCACCTCCGGGGTCGCCTCGGGGGCCGGCGTGGCTTCCGGCATCAGGTCCGGCGCTGAAGCGGTCTCGAAGGTCTGGGTGATGAGGCGCTGGGCCTCGCGCCACTCGCCGTCGAGGATCTCGTTCTGAAGGCGCAGGGTCTCGGCCTCTTCGGCCTCCGCCGCGAGTTCGCGGGCGATCACGCGCGCCTCCTCGCGGGCGGCCTCGGCCTCGAAGCGGGCGAGCAGCGCCATCACCCCTTGCGCCTCGGCGAACGGCATGGCCTCGCAGGCGGTCAGGGCCCGCTCGATCATCAGGCGGGACAGGCCGGCCCCGGTCCTGGCGATGCCGCCCTGGCTGGCCTCGCGCCACGCCGACAGGGCGGCGGTGAAGGCCGGGAGCAGCACGGGCGGCAAGCCGGCCTTGCGGTGGAGGGCGGCGAAGGCGGCGGCGGGCGCATCCTGCATCAGCCCCGCCACCCGCCGCGCGGGCAGGCCCGCGAGGTCGGCCAGCGCCGTTTCCGCGAAGGCCATCTGGCCCGACAGGATGGCGCGCAGGAGCAGGCCGGCATTCAGCTGGCCGCAGGCCTTCAGGTGGGCCACTAGGCGGGCGAGGTCGACGGGGTGCGCGTCGGCGCTGAAGGCGAGGGTCGCGCGCTCCTGCGCCTCGCGGCTGGCGCGCTCGCTGCGCGCCGGGGTGAGCCAGCCCGAGGACACCGCGAAGGCCGAGAGCGATTCGGCGAGCCGCGTCGTCACGCTCTGGCGCACCTCGAGGGGCAGGTCGGGCCGGGCGAGGACCGCCTCGCGCAGGCGGGCCGCGTCGCCGTGGCGCTCGACCATGCGCATCAGGCTGCCGGTGGTGATCTGGGCGCCGCGGTTGCGGGCGAGCGCCACCAGGGCCTCGGCCTCGCCGATCTCCGCCAGGGCTCCGGCGACGGCGGGCGACAGGTTCGGCCGCCGGGCGATGGCGAGGCGGACGGTGAGGCACCCGATGGCGACGCCGTCCACGAGGTCCGCGTCGCCGAGGACCGGCGAGCGGGCGAGGACGATGGCGGCGATCTCGGCCTGGTCGCCGGCGAGCCCGACGATCAGCGTGCGCGGTGCCGTGGCGCAGCCGGCACAGGCCTCCGCCAGGGCCCGCCGCACGAGGCTCGAGGGATCGTCGAGGAGCGCGAGGAGGGTGGCCTCCGCTTCCCAGGCGATGTCGTCCGAAAGGCCGTCGTAGAGGTAGGCGCGGGCCAGGGCGCCCGCCGCCTCCGCCCGGCGCGCGGCGGAGCTGTGCTGCGTCCAGGCGAGGAACTGGCGGATGATCATGAGCCGCTCCGGATCGTGAAGAGGGACAGGTCGAGGGGCGCGCCCGGCCGGGGCGCCTGGCCCGAGGCACCGAATTCCGCCGGCCGGCGCGGCGGCAGCGGCGCGCCGACCAGGGCGGCGCCGGGAGCCGGGATCGTGGCGGCGGGGGCGGGATCGGTGCCGGTCGCCACGGTCGGTGCCGGGGCGGTGTCGGTGCCGTCCGAGCGCGGGAAATAGGTCGGGGCGCTGCGGCTCGCCTGCGGGTTGCCTGCCGGCTGCCCGCTCATCTCCTGCCTGCCCGTATCCTGGCCGCGCGCCTGCCACAGGCGCGCGACGCCGGCGGAGACGCCGCCCTGCTGGCGCGGGTCGGTCTGGAACATCGAGCGCAGGCCCCCCTCGTTGAGGGAGGCGTAGGCGGTGGTGCCCTCGGGCAGCGCGATCGTGGCGGTGGACGCGGCCGGCTGTGCGCCCGTGCGGGCGGTCGCCAGATGCGCGTAGAGCTCGGCCGCGCCGCGCGGGCGCCCGGACCTGTCGTAGAACAGGCCGCGGTTGGCGGCGGCCGCCTCCGGCATGTCGAGGGCGGCGGCCCGGGCCGGGCTCGCCTGCGCCGTCGAGATCAGGGACGCCGCGCCCCGCGCGCCGAGGACGTGGGCGGCGTAGAGGTCGCCGCCCGTCGGCTCGCGCCCGAGGGCCGCCGTCAGGGTCTCGCGGTTCCGCTCGGTGAGCGCGCCCGCCATGGTGGCGGCGATCTTCGGGTCGCGCCGGAGGTCGAGGATGGTCTGCCGGGCGCCGGCGTCGCTCACCGTGTAGGTGCCGTCGGCCCCCTTGGTGATCGCGTCCGCATAGGTCGAGAGGCCGAGCCGGGGGCCGGCATTCTTCATGGTGCCGAGCCAGGTCTGCTCGATGAATTGGAACAGCCCGGTGGCCGAGGAGGTCCCGGCTTTGGCGGAAGGGTCGAGGGAGGATTCGCGCTGGGCCGTGGCGAGGAGATAGTCGAAGCCGGCACCCGAGGTCTGCGCCCCGTCGCGGATCGCCTGGACGACCCCGTTCGACCCGGCGGCCCGCCCGGTCGCACCCGCCGGATCGCGCGTGCCCGCGTCCCGGCTGGCGCCGGTGTCGCGGGGGTTGGCGGTGGGCGTGGTGAAGAGGAACATGGCCGTCCGGCTGGGGGCGGAATCCGGTGCTGCCCCGCCGACAACATTTGTCTCCGCTATGGTAAAGAAAGCTTGAAAGAACAGGCGTAATCGCACGGCTCATCGTGGGATTCGATGGGCGGCACCGTGGCACCTCGCGCGAAAGCCAGCCCCTCGTCCGCCCAACCCGTGAGGCCCCCGAGCATGAGCTTCACCGGCCGTCCGAGTTCGGCGAGCCGCAAAGCCGCCCGGTCGGCGCCGTTGCAATGCGGCCCGGCGCAATAGACCACGAACAGCGTATCCGCGGGCCAGGCGGCCACGCGCTCGGCCGTGATCAGGCGATGGGGCAGGTACACCGCACCGGGAACGTGGCGCGCCTCGAACGCCGCCTGCGAGCCCGCCACGTGGAGCAGCACGAAGTCGACGGGGCCGCCCTCCAGCGCCGCCGCCACCTCGGCACAGTCGGTCTCCAATCCCAGGCGGCGGCGGAAATGCTCGCGCGCGATCGCGGACGGGCTGGCGGGAACGGCGCTCACGAGGCTCATCTTGGCGTCTCCGGGTTGGTGGAGGACAGGAGGCGGTGGAGGACAGGTCTAGCTTCGGGCGTGCAGCTTGGCGCCGGGCCGGATTGCCAGTTAGCGTTGCGTTCATGCCAAAGCCGCAGGTGCCCCTCTCCCCCGCCCGTCGCCTCGTGGTGGTGCTGGCCTATGACGGGCTCTGCACCTTCGAGTTCGGGGTCGCCGTCGAGATCTTCGGCCTGCCGCGCCCCGAGATGGGCGAGGCATGGTACCGCTTCGCGGTGGCCGGCCTCGATCCCGGCCCGATGCGGGCGGAGGGCGGCGTGCGCATCCTCGCCGACGGCGGGCTCGACCTCTTCGAGCAGGCCGGCACCATCGTGGTGCCGGGCTGGCGCGGACCCGGGATGCCGGTGCCCGAGCCCCTCGTCACGGCGCTGCGCGCGGCGGCGGAGCGCGGGGCCCGCATCCTGTCGATCTGCTCCGGCGTCTTCGTCCTGGCCGCCTCCGGGTTGCTGGAGGGGCGGCGCGCCACCACCCATTGGCGCCACGCCCGCGCGCTGGCCGAGCGGCATCCCGGCATCCGCTTCGTCCCGGATGTGCTCTACGTCGACGAGGGCGCGATCCTGACCTCCGCCGGCAGCGCCGCCGGGATCGACCTCTGCCTGCACCTCGTGCGCCGCGATTTCGGTGCCGCCGCCGCCAACCGGGTCGCGCGCCGCCTCGTGGTGCCGCCCCACCGCGACGGCGCGCAGGCGCAGATCGTCGCCGAGCCCGTGCCGGTCGTGCACGAGGCCGCGCGGCTCGGGCCGCTGCTCGATGCGATGCGGGCGGAGCCGGGCCGCGACTGGCCGATCGCCACCCTCGCGACACGGGCCGGGATGAGCCGGCGCACGCTGCTGCGCCGCTTCTCGGCCGCGACGGGGACCACACCGGCCCGGTGGCTGCTCGGCCTTCGCCTCGACCGGGCCCGCGACCTCCTGGAGCAACCGGACCGGGCCCTGGAGGCGGTCGCCGAGGCGGCGGGCTTCGCCACGGCCGCCACCCTGCGCCGGCACTTCCGGCGGCGGTTCTCGGTGACGCCGTCCGCCTACCGCGCGGGGGCGACCACAAACACGAACGGCGCCCCGGAGGACGCCTGATATGTCGCGATGGATCGGAGAAGGAAACTGGAGCGGGCGAAGGGATTCGAACCCTCGACCCCAACCTTGGCAAGGTTGTGCTCTACCCCTGAGCTACACCCGCTCACAACCGTCCTGGCGGGCGAACCCATGACGGATCGTCGTCTCAACGAAGGATGACGCCGCTCTGCAACGGCGCCGCTTCGGTCGTCTCGTTCGGTAAATTGGAGCGGGCGAAGGGATTCGAACCCTCGACCCCAACCTTGGCAAGGTTGTGCTCTACCCCTGAGCTACACCCGCTCACAACCGTACCGCCGATGGATAGACCCGCCGGCGGCCCCGGACGGCGTCTCTAAACACCATTCCGCCGGGTGTTGCAAGCGCTGAATCCGGCGCCTGTTTGCCGGCGTCTAAGGCTGCCACTGCGCGGCGGGCGGCAGGCCCTCCCGGATCTCGCGCAGGCGCACACGGGTGGCTTGGGTGGTTTCCGGCGGGAGCGCGTCGAGGGGAAAGAACCCGCAGGCCGCGATCTCCCGGTCCGGCGCCTTCGGGGCGCGCACCGAAAAGGCGGGGGCGACGTAGAGCGCGACGTGGTCGCGGCCGGCCGCCGCCCGGTTGTGGTAGAACCCGTGCAGCCGCAGGGGCTGCGCAGGATCGACCACGATCTCGGCCTCCTCGCGGAACTCGCGGATCATCGCCTCCGCCGCGCTCTCCCCCGCCTCGATGCCCCCGCCCGGCAGGTGCCAGCCCGCCACGTAGGTGTGCCGCACGAGGCAAACCCGACCCGCCTCGTCGATGGCGGCCCCGCGCACGCCGAGCGTCATGCCGCGGGTTGCCAGCGCCCCGAGGTGGAACAGCCGCCGGGCCCAGGAATGGTCGAGGATCAACCCTCAGACCACGTGGAGATGGATGGCGCCGAGGCCGTCGATGGCCGCGTGCATGGTCTCGCCCCGCTTGACCGCGCCGACGCCGGACGGCGTGCCGGTGAAGATGAGGTCGCCCGGATGCAACTCGAAATAGGTCGAGAGCAGCGCGATCTGCTCGGGAAGCGACCAGATCATCTCCGAGAGGTCGCCGCGCTGGCGTTCCGCCGCGTCCACCGCCAGGGTGATGGCGCCCCGGGTCGGATGCCCGATCGCGGAGGCCGGATGCAGCGGCCCGACCGGCGCCGAGGCATCGGCGGATTTGGCGAGATCCCAGGGCCGCGCCAGGCGCTTGGCCTCGTCCTGGACGTCGCGCCGGGTCATGTCGAGGCCGACCGCGTAGCCGTAGACGTGCCCGAGGGCGTCCGTCTCCGGGATGTCGCGGCCGCCGAGCGCCAGGGCCGCCACCATCTCCACCTCGAAATGGTAGTTCTCCGTGCGCGGCGGATAGGGGTGATCGACCGCCTCCGTGCCAGCCACGACCTGCAGGGTGTCGGCGGGTTTCATGAAGAAGAACGGCGGCTCGCGGTCGGGGTCCTTGCCCATCTCGCGGGCGTGGGCCGCGTAGTTGCGCCCGACGCAATAGACCCGCCGGACCGGGAACAGGTCGTCGCTGCCGACGATCGGCAGGGCGATGCGGGGCGGGTTCGGGATCACGGACAACATGGGATTCCAACCTCGACAGATGGCGGATGCGGCGGAGCGCCCCGTTCCTCGCCCTGCACAGGGCGCACCGCCTCCCCTATCATAGGGGCTGGACCCGGCCGCGCCATCCCAGCTGGTCCCCACCGCCCGCGCGAGACCTCTTCGTGACCGACGCACCCGCCCTTCTGACCCGTCTCACCGAGCGACTCGGGCGCGCCCATGTCCTCACGGATGCCGCCGACCTCGCTCCCTACCTTTCGGAGACGCGGGGCCTGCGCCGGGGCCACGCCCTCGCGGTGGTGCGGCCGGCCGACACCGCCGAGGTCGCCTTCACGGTGCGGGCCTGCGCCGAGGCGGGCGTGGCCGTGGTGGCGCAGGGAGGCAATACCGGCCATGTCGGCGGGGGGCTGCCGCAGGGGGGCATCGTCGTCTCCATGGCGCGGCTGACGCGCCTGCGCGCGGTCGATCCGGTGAATGCCAGCATCACCGTGGAGGCCGGCATGGTGCTCAGCGAGGTGCAGGCTGCGGCGGAGGCCGCCGGGATGCTGTTCCCGCTCTCGCTGGCCTCCGAGGGCTCGTGCCGCATCGGTGGCAACCTCTCCACCAACGCGGGCGGCACGGCGGTGCTCGCCTACGGCAATGCCCGCGACCTCGTCCTCGGGCTCGAGGTGGTGCTGGCCGACGGCCGGGTCTGGAACGGGCTCAAGGGCCTGCGCAAGGACAATGCGGGCTACGACCTCAAGCACCTCTTCCTCGGCTCCGAGGGCACCCTGGGACTGATCACGGCGGCGGTGCTGAAGCTCCACCCGCGGCCCTTGTCGCGCGCGGTGGCCTTCGTGGGCCTCGCCTCCGCCGAGGCCGCGCTCGGCCTGTTCCGGGCGCTGCGGGACGAGGCCGGGGCGGCGCTCACCGCCTTCGAGTACATGGTGCCCTTCGGGCTGGAGATCGTCCTGCGCCATCGCGCCGGGGCCCGGCCGCCCCTGGCGGGCAGCCACGGGGCCTATGCCCTGGTGGAGGTCTCCACCACGCGGCCCGACGAGGACGCCGGCGAATTCCTGGCGGCGATGCTCGCCCGGGCGCATGGCGAAGACCGGATCGGGGATGCCGCCCTTGCGTCGAGCGAGGCGCAGGCTCGCGATTTCTGGGACCTGCGCGAGAGCCTGTCCGAGGTCCAGAAGGCCGAGGGCGGCTCGATCAAGCACGACGTCTCGGTGCCGCTCTCGCGCCTGCCCGAATTCCTCGACCGGGCCACGCGAGCCTGCGAGGCTGCGTTGCCGGGCCTGCGCGTCTGCGCCTTCGGGCATTTCGGCGACGGCAACATCCACTTCAACCTGAGCCAGCCGGTCGGCATGGACCGGGCCGCCTTCCTGGCCCTGTGGGAGCCCTTCAACCGGATCGTGCACGACATCGTGTACGCCCTCGACGGATCCATCGCCGCCGAACACGGCGTCGGCCTGCTGAAGCGCGAGGAACTCGGGCGCTATGCCGATCCGGTCGCCCTCGACCTGATGCGCACCCTCAAGGCGGCCCTCGATCCGCGGAACATCCTCAATCCGGGCAAAGTCCTGCCCATCAAAGTCCTGCCCGGCGAAGTCAGGCCGGGCTTCGACGTTTGAACCGGCATCAACAAAAATTTAGCCGGAACTCCGTCGCGGGCTGCGGGATTACTATTGTGCGTCGCACAAAGAGACGTCAGATTGTTGACCGCAACGCGCCATAAATCGGCTGCGCTGGTCAGAGTAAGAGTTTGAACCGCAACGGTGGCGGGTTGGGTGCGCTGCGGCGGGTTAGCCCGGCCTTAACCCTTTCGCCCTCTCATCGGAGAGGACAGCGCCATCGCGACACGGCGGCCCGCCGGGGTGGGTCGACGACCGAAGACCGAGCAGGAGACGCGTTCGATGCCGACTTCCCAGGCGAGAGTTCCGACGGCCGAGGCGAGCCGCTACCTGAAGCAACTCTGCCGCCACTGGAGCCACAAATTCCCGGTGGAAGCCACCGATGCGGCCGGCCGCGTGCCGTTCGGCGAGGACCGGGTCTGCACCTTCGAGGCCGGTCCCGACGCCCTGCTGATGCGGGTGGCGACCCCCGATCCGGCGGCGCTGACGCGCCTCGAGAACGTGGTCTCCGACCATCTCCTGCGCTTCGCCTTCCGCGAGAACCTCGGCGAGATCACCTGGTCGCGCGCCGCTTGAGCACCCAGACCGGTCGGCCCGTCGAGGCTTGACCTGCGGTCCCGGGACCCGATCTTGAGCGCGGGACGCTCGAGGTAGGACCGGGAGAAAAGCATGGACGGGATCGCGCAGACAGCCCACGGGGCCGCGCCGTCGAGCGCACCGCTGCACGCCGAGCGTTTGCAGCGCCTCGCGGAGGTCGCCGTCAAGGTTGGGCTCGGCCTGAGGGCGGGCCAGGAACTGGTGATCACCGCGCCCCTCGAGACGGTGCCGCTCGCCCGCGCCATCACGGAGGAGGCCTATCGGGCCGGCGCCTCCCTCGTCACCACCTTCTACTCGGACGACGCCGCCACCCTGGCGCGTTTCGCCCATGCCCCCGACGAGGCCTTCGATACGGCCGCCGGCTGGCTCTACGCGGGCATGGCCGAGGCCTATCGCAACGGCGCGGCCCGCCTCGCCATCGCGGGCGACGACCCGTCCCTGCTGGCGGGCCAGGATTCGACGAAGGTCGCGCGCGCCAACCGCGCCCGCTCGAAGGCCTACGTGCCGGCCCTCGAACTCATCGCCAATTTCTCCACGAACTGGACCATCGTCTCGGCGGCGACCACGCCCTGGGCCCGCACGGTGTTCCCGGACCTGCCCGAGGCCGAGGCCGTGTCCCGCCTGTGGGATGCGATCTTCGCCGCCTCGCGGGTGGACGGGCCCGATCCGGTGGCGGCCTGGGAGGCGCACAACGCGGCCCTTCACACCCGCATGCACGCGCTCAACGCGCACCGCTTCGCGGCCCTGCGCTTCGGCGGGCCCGGCACCGATCTCACCGTAGGGCTGGCCGACGATCACGAATGGTGCGGCGGTGCCTCGGCCTCGCGAAGTGGCATCGTCTGCAACGCCAACATCCCCACCGAGGAGGTGTTCACCACCCCCCACAAGGACCGGGTCGACGGCACCGTCACCAGCACCAAGCCGCTCTCCTACCAGGGCACCCTGATCGACGGCATCACGGTGCGCTTCGAGGGGGGCCGCATCGTCGAGGCGAGCGCCCGGACCGGTAACGACGTGCTCGCCAAGGTGCTGGAGACCGACGCGGGCGCGAGGCACCTGGGTGAGGTGGCCCTGGTGCCCGCCTCTTCGGCGATCTCGGCCTCGGGGCTCTTGTTCTACAACACCCTCTACGACGAGAACGCCGCGAGCCACATCGCCCTGGGCCAGGCCTACAGCAAGTGTTTTCGCAACGGCGGGGCGGATTACAGCGAGGACGATCTCGCGGCGCGCGGCGCCAACCGCAGCCTGATCCACATCGACTGGATGATCGGCTCCGACCGGATCGACGTCGACGGCCTCTCCGCCGAGGGGCGCGCCATCCCGGTGATGCGGGCCGGCGAGTGGGTCGACTGAGACGATCCTCCGCGCGATTGCCAGGGATGCCCTGACGGGGAGGCCCACAATGCGCAGCCTGGGGCCCGAATGCACCGGGCGTGCGGGACCACACGACATTCGCGTGCGTACCGTTGACGTGGGTAAATTTCCCACGCAATGAGAGGGGGTGGTCACGACGACCACGGACCCAACGACCGTCCGGGTGAGGCCGATGACCCGAACCTCGCCCCATCCGCCCGGTTCACCGATCATCGCGCCACGCGCGCTGGCCGGCGCTTGGAAGCCGGGATGTGGGCGGCCGGCCCCCTGAACGGGCGACCGTCGCAACCTGTCCCCGCATGCGCCATCTCCTCAGGGAGACAACGAGGATCTCATGATCAAGCCTCTTCTGCTCGCCGGCCCCGTGGCTGTCTTTGTTTCCGGAGCGGCCTTCGCCGCCGATCTGCCGCGCCGCGCGGCCCCACCCGTCTTCACGACGGTGCCGGTCTTCAGCTGGACCGGCTTCTATGCCGGTCTCAACGCCGGATACGGGTTCGACGCGGGCAGCGGCACCAGCGGGTCCACCGTCGTCACCACCTCGGCGGCCTCCGGCCTCATCGCCAATGGCGGCGCGCCGGGCGTCGCCACCTTCAGCAACGACCGGGCGAACAATGGTTTCTCGGGCGGCGGCCAGATCGGCTACAACTACCAGTTCACGCCGGGCTCCGGCTTCGTGATCGGTGTCGAGGCGGATGCCCAGTATCTCGGTTTCGGCGCCAACCGGAACACGGCATCCTTCACCGGCACGCCCAATGCCGACTTGACCTTCGTCAACCCGAACGGCCTGTCGAACCTCGATTACTTCGGCACCGTGCGCGGCCGCCTCGGCTATGCCTTCGACCGGACCCTCGTCTACGGCACCGGCGGCTTCGCCTATGGCGGCGGGGGCGGCTCCAGCTTCGGCCTGCCCAACAGCACCAGCGACTCGTTCCGCACGGGCTGGGCGGCCGGCGGCGGCATCGAGTACGCCCTGCCCACCGACTCGTTCCTGAACTTCTTCCGGTCCTCGGCGGTCACGGTGAAGGTCGAGGGGCTCTATGTCAGCCTCGACCGGAACAGCACCAACGGCGCCTTCGCGTATTCGAACAGCACCGGGACCGTCTACAACGTTTCCGGCACTGGATATGCGTCCACCACCGGCTACACCAGCCGCCGCTCGGACGAATTCGCCGTCGTGCGCGCCGGTCTGAACTACAAGTTCGGCACCTACTAACGCGGGGCCGGCACACCGGTTTGGCCTGAGCATCCCCAGCCCGATCAGACTGGCCGCTCGGTCAGACGGCACCCCGGGAGCGATCCCGGGGTGTTTCTGGTTCGGCCGAGCCCGCCCGCGAAAAAGCGTTCCTAGAAACCCGGTGCCTTGGCGGCGCCGAGGATGCGGCTGGGGCGTCCCTCGCTACCGCCCTGCAGAACCACGACGTAGGAATCGGCCTCCGCCACGCGGGCCGCATGACGCGAGACCTCGAAATGGGCCGCGCGCCCCGTCCAGGGGCCGATCCGGTGCATCCCGCGCACGACGTTGATGTAGTCGAAGACCTGGCCCTTGTTGTCGCCCCCGCCGATTTCGATGCGGCGGCGACGCATCACCGGCAGCAGCCAGAGATCGGCCGGGGCGTCCGCTTCGCCGCCCGCGCCGACATCGACGCAGATCCGGTCGCCTTCCTCCCAACTCCTGACCGAAACCTGGGACGGGCTGCCCGCCCGGGCCCGGCGCAGGGCGCGCTCCAGGGCGTTGCGGTCCGAGCGGATCATCGAGGGCTTGCCGTTGACGATGGCCTGGGGCGTGAAGACCTGTCGCTCGCCGCGCAGGGCCGCATAGGCACGCTGGCGCGCCGTGAACGCGGCCATGCCGTAGACGTCCTTCCAGCCGAGATAGTCCCAGTAGGTGATCGGGAAGGTCAGGGCGATCACGCCGGGCTCACGGGCGAACTCCGCGAGCACCCGCGACGCCGACTGGCAGGAGCCGCAGCCCTGGCTGGTGTAGAGCTCGATCACCACCGGATGCCGCTCGCTCGCGCTCGCCCGCGTCGCGCTGGCGCCCAGGGCGCCGGCGAGCAGCAGGCCGACGGTTCGGCGAGGCAGGAGGGTGGCGTCGCGGCTCATGCTGTCACGATACCGCCGGCTGGCGGTCGGCGGGTGTCACGGTCCCTCGATCGGCCTGTACACTCGCCGCCACTTCGGCACCTGGTGCCTTTTGGGTACTCGCCGCCTGCGGCCCACCGGGCTTCGGTTTGGGCAGCATGGCGGGGCGCCAGCGCCGGTGCATCCAGAGCCACTGGCCGGGGTTCTCGCGGATCCAGTCCTCGATCACCCGCGTCATCGCCTGCATCGCGCCCTGGACGTCGATGGCGCCGGTGGCGTCGCGCGGCAGGTCGAGGGGGGGCGTGAGTTCCAGGTGGAAGCGCGTGCCCTCGCGGCGCACCACCCGGGCCCCGTGGACCGGACACTCGTAATGGCGGGCGAGCTTGCCCAGGAGCGGGTTGACGAGGACGGGCTTGCCGAAGAACTCGACCACGACGCCACGGGTGAAGTGCTGGTCGATGAGCTGGCCGAGATGGCCGCCGCGATCGACGACGCCCTGCATGGCGAAGACCGCCCCCTGGCCGGCGGCCGCGAGACCCCCCATGGTCTGGCGGCGCACCTCCTGCACCAGCTGGGCGGAGGCCGCGTCGTTGGGCGGACGGAAGATCGCGGTGGCGTCGAGGCCGAACTTCGCCGCGCAGATCGCGGGCAGTTCCCAGTTGGCGAGGTGGGCGGAGAAGATCAGCCCGGGCTTGCCGTCGTCGCGCAGGTCCGCGAAGTGGTTCTCACCCGAGACCGTGATGTGCCGGCTCGCGGAGAGATCCGCCAGATCGAGGTCGAACAGGGTCTGGAGATGCGCGTATTCGGCGCCCGTGCGGCCGAGATTGTCCCAGGCCTGCCCGGCCAGGGCGCGGATCGCGGCCTCGTCGTGCTCGGGAAAGGCCGCCCGCAGGTTCGCCATGGCGGTGCGGTGGGCGGGGAGGAAGGGGCCAATGGTCCGGACGAGGCGTCCGCCGACCCGGCTCGCGCGCTCGGCGCCGAGCGCCCGCGCCAACAGGAACAGGCCCCGGATCAGGGGAATCATCGCGAGCCCGGCGAGCCGTGGCAGGTTACGCTTCAGGACGAGGGCAAGGCGAAGCAAAACGAATTCCGTGACGCGGGACGTTCCGGCGACGGCCCTGGTTCCTGGCATAATTCATTTCGGCGCGGGTGGGCACCCGTGCGCGCTGCAACTCAGAGCGTCACCAGGATTTTGCCGAAGACCTTGCGGGATTCCAGGCGCTCCAGCCCTTGCGCGAAGTCCGCCAGCGGCAGGATCGTGTCCACCACCGGCGTGATGCCCTGCGCCATCTTGGCCAGCGCGTCGCGGATGTTGGCCATCGAGCAGCCGAACGAGCCGGTGATGCGGTATTGCTGCTGGAACAGCTGCATCAGGTTCATGGTGGTGGAGACGCCCGAGGTGGAGCCGCAGGTGACGAGGCGCCCGCCGCGCTTGAGGCAGAGCAGCGAGCCGTTCCAGGTGTCGGGCCCGACATGCTCGAACACCACGTCGACGCCCTTGCGCTTGGTCAGGCGACGGACCTCGCCCTCGAAGCGCTCGTCGCGGTAGTTGATGACGTGGTCGGCGCCGAGCGCCCTGGCCTTCTCGCCCTTGCCGTCGTCGCCCACGGTGGTGAACACCGTGCAGCCGATGGCTTTCGCCATCTTGATCGCCGCCGTGCCGATGCCCGAGCCGCCGGCATGGACCAGGATGCTCTCGCCGGGTTCCAGGCGGGCATTGTCGAACAGCATGTGCTGCACGGTGCCGAAGGCCACCGGGGCGCAGGCCGCATCCGTGAAGCGGACGCCCTCCGGCATCTTGACCACGAGGCGGGCCTGCATGGTGACCCGCTCGCGGGCAAACCCGTCGATGTGGAAGCCCATGACGCCGGAGACGTTCTCGCAGAGGTTGTCGCGGCCCTCGCGGCAGGCCTTGCACTGCCCGCAGGTCTGCGCGCCGTACATCGCCACGGGGTCGCCGGGCGCCAGCCCCTCGACGCCCTCGCCGACGCAGACGATCTCGCCCGAGGCCTCGGCGCCGACGGTGAGCGGCAGCTTGCGCTTGGCGAAGGCCATGCCGCGAAAGCCCCAGACGTCGATGAAGTTCAGGCCCACCGCCCGCACCCGGATCTGGACCTCGCCGGGACCGGGGGCGGCGGGCTCCGCGACGTCCTCGAGGCGCAGGTCGCGGTCACCGTAGAGCTGGAGGGCTTTCATGAATGCGTCTTTCCGCAGGGATCGGACGGTCGCCCGTTCGAACAGCGTGCGAGATCTTCGGAATCGATCTCGGGTCCAAGGAACTGCGCCCGTCCTAAGCACGCCGTCCCGACGCATCAACCCGGCTCACTCGGG
This sequence comes from Methylobacterium sp., assembly GCF_028290105.1. Classification (GTDB taxonomy): domain Bacteria; phylum Pseudomonadota; class Alphaproteobacteria; order Rhizobiales; family Beijerinckiaceae; genus Methylobacterium. Next base: position 25,394 of record NZ_JAQGKL010000154.1, on the reverse strand, counting down.
CGAAAGGTAGCGCCGTCGCGCCCAGCCCAGGATGGGGCCCGCCTTGACCCGGCACCATGTCAGCCCGCTCGGGGTGTCGCTGGTGCAACCGAAGCCGCGGATGCGGGCGCCGACCGGGACTTGGCCGAGGGCCGGCGCGGCGGCGTCCGGCGTCTCGCGGATGCTCAGGGTCTCGCTGCGCGGCAGGCCGCCGACGAAGAACGCCTCGGCGGCCGAAGCCGGGCCGGCGGCGAGCAGGACGAGGGCCAGGGCGGGGCGGAACGGGGACATCGAAGACCTGATCTCAGGAGCGGTGGACGCCCATCATCGCGGTGAGGCCGCCATCGACGGGCAGCACCGCCCCGGTGATGTAGGCCGCCCCCTCGCCCATCAGGAAGGCCGCGAGCGCCGCGACGTCCTCGGGTGTCGCGAAGCGCCCGGCGGGGATCTGGCGCTCCATGGTGGCCCGGTGGGCGGCATAGGGGGCCATCATCCCGGTGTCGATGAAGCCCGGCGCGATCACGTTGACGGTGACGCCGCGCTTGGCCGATTCGATCGCCAGCGTCCGGCAATAGGCGATCAGCGCGCCCTTGGTGGCGGCGTAGGCCGCGTTGCCGGGATTGGCCTGGAGGGCGGCCACCGAGCCGATGGCGACGATGCGCCCGGAGCGCGCGCGGATCATGCCCCGCACCAGGGCTTTCGCGAGCCGCGTCAGCGACCAGAAGTTCACCTGCATGGCCGCCTCGGCCCGGTCCTGGTCCAGCATCGCCGCGAGCGCGTCGTAGGACTGGCCGGCATTGTGAACGAAGCCGTGGAAGCCCACCTCCTCGGCCCGCTCGCAGAAGGCGTCGACCGCCCCGCGATCCGCCAGATCCAGGGCCTCCGCCGTGACGATCCGGTCCGGGTGCCGTTCCGAGAAGTCGGCGACGAGGCGTTCGGCCGCCTCCCCCGACGAGCGATAGGTGAAGGTCACGTCGTACCCGGCGGCGGCGAGCGCCCGCACGATGGCGGAGCCGAGGCCGGAAGCCCCCCCGGTGACGAGGACGCGCTTGGCGGGTTCGGAACTCATGCGGGCTCGTCCGCCAGCACGAGGCAGGTGTTCTGGCCGCCAAAGCCGAAGGAGTTCGACAGCACCCGGCGCACGGGCACGTCGCGGGCCTGCGCCACGATGTCGAGGGGGATGGCGGGGTCGGGCACCGCGTAGTTGATCGTGGGCGGGATGCGCCCATGCGCGAGGGTGAGGAGCGAGATCACCGCCTCGACCGCGCCGGCCGCCGTGAGCGTGTGCCCGATCATCGACTTGTTGGACGAGACCGGCAGGGTGCGGATGCGATCGCCGAACACGGCCGCGCAGCTCATCGCCTCCATCTTGTCGTTCTCCGGCGTCGAGGTGCCGTGGGCGTTCACTGTGTCGATGGAATCGGGCGCGGTGCCGGCATCGTCGAGGGCCGCGCGGATCGCCGCGATGCCGGGGGCCCCGTCGGGGCTCGACCGGGTGCGGTGGAAGCCGTCGCCCTTCTCGCCGCAGCCGAGGACGTAGCCGAGGATCGTCGCCCCCCGCGCCCGCGCGGCGTCCGCGTCCTCCAGCACCAGGGCGCCGGCGCCCTCGCCCATGACGAAGCCGTCGCGGTTCTTCGAGAAGGGTTTTGACGCGCCCTCAGGCGGATCGTTCTGGGTCGAGAGGGCGGAGAGCAGCGAGAAGCGGATCAGGGATTCCGGGTTCACCGAGCCGTCGGTGCCGATGCAGAGGGCGGCGCTCACCTCGCCGCGCCGGATCGCCTCGACGCCGAGCTGGATCGCGGTGGCCCCCGACGAGCAGGCGGTGGAGAGCGAGATCGGCGAGCCCTTGGTGCCGAAACGTTCGGCGATGTGGTCGGCCACGGTGCCGAAGATGAAGAGGTCGTGCCAGGAATCGAAGCGCCGGCTCGCGGCGGCGCGCTGCAGGTCGGTGTAGGTGATCGGCCCGTTCTGGCCGGAGGCCTCGGCCAATGCCTGGCGCTGCGGCCACTCGATCTCCACAGGGGGCACCGCGATGAACAGCGCGCCGGGAAAATCCCCCGGCCGGCCGATTCCGGCTTGTGCGATCGCCTCGCCGGCGGCCTCCTCGGCGAAGCGCTGCGACAGGGCGGGTGCCACCAGCGGATCGGTGTCGAGGAAGTCCACGGTGCCGGCGATGCGGGTGCGCAGGCCTTCCGTGGGGAAGCGCTTGATCGCGTGGATGCCCGAGCGGCCCGCCGTGAGGGCGGCCCAGTTGTCGGCCTGGCCCTGCCCGAGGGAGGTGACGATGCCGAGGCCCGTCACCGCCACCAGGGGGCGGCCTTTCGCGTCGCGGAGGGATCGGTTCGTCATCGCGCCGTTCTACACCGTTTTCCTGGAAGCCACCCGTGCCCGGGGCAGGCGCCGCGCGGTCAGGCCGCCATCACCCGAATCACGCCCTCGCCGCGCCGGTGGCCCACCACCGTGATCGCCACCTCGCCCAGCCCCCTCTCGGAGACCAGGGCCGCGGCGAGCGCGGCGCCGAGCGGTGCGGCCGTCTCCAGCGTATGGCCGGTGACGTCGCCGAGCGCCGTCACCGCGGCGCCGGGGGCGAGGCGCGCCAGGGCCGCGCCCTCCTCCACCGTGACCGGCTGGACGCCGGTGGCGGCGGAGATCACCGCGTCCGGTGCCTCGAGCCCCGTCGTCGCCCAGAGGGCGCTCAGGCTCGCCTCGGTGCTGCCGGGGCGGCGCCGGGTAAGGTCGCTCGCCACGGGCCCGAGGCGGGCCAGCGCCCGCGCGCCGCGGGCCGTGGCGTGCTCGGATGCTTCCAGCACCAGGAAGGCGGCGGCGCTGCCCAGGATGAAGCCCGCCTCGCCCGGTTCGCCCCGCTCGAAGACGGGGCGAAAGTCGCGGGCGCGCAGGTAGCCGCCCATCTCGTGGATCACCATCACGTCGGGCCGCTCGGCGCTGTAGGAGCCGCCCACCAGCATGCAATCGACCTGCCCCGAGGCGATCCGAGCCTGGGCGATGCGCAGGGCGTCGGTGCCGGAGGCCTCTTCGCCCATGAAGGTGCGCGAGGCTCCCGTGACCCCGTGGACGATGCCGATGTTGCCCGCGAGCAGGTTCGAGAGCTGGGCCAGGAACAGCGTCGGGCGCAGGTCGTTCAGCAAGTGCTCGTTGAGGTAGGCGCCCGGATCGGCCGCCTCGCGCAGGCCCGTGAGGATCGCGCCGTCGACGCCCGTGTCGCGCTCGCCGCCGCCGCAGGCCACCACGAGGTGCATGCGGCCTTTCAGGTCTGCATCCGCCTTCACCCCGGCGGAATCGAGGGCGAGCCCGGCGGCATAGACGCCCAGCCGCTGCCAGGGCTCCATCTGGCGCTGGTCGGACTTTTTCGGGATCTGCCCGTCCAGCGCCAGCGGTGCCACCGGATGAACGGTGTAGGGCGCGAAGCTTTCCGTGTCGGTGCGGGCCGGGGCGCCCGCACCGAGGGCCGCCAGATGCGCGGCGACCCCCTCGCCCGCGCAGGAGACGAGGCCGATGCCGGTGACGACGACGTCGCGCAGGGTGCTCATAGAGAGATGTTCATGGCGAGATATTCATGACGGCGTCCCGGCCCCTGGCTCGACGGCGGCGGGCTCGCCCGCGAGATCGAACAGGCCGATCCTGCGAGCCCGCTCGCGCATCGGCGCGTCGAGGCCGGCGGGGAAGGGCATGGTGCGGAAGCGCAGCTCGGCATTGGCGAGGGGCTTGCCGTCGTGGCGGATGGCCGCCTTGGTCACCGCGTAGCCGGAGCCGTCATGCTCCAGGCTCGCCTCGATGTGGAGTTCGGCGCCGGGCCCGACGAACGAGCGGAAGCGCGCCTTGTCGACGCCCATCAGGAACGGCATCTGGCGAAAGCCCAGATGGGCCAGCACGAGGTAGCCCGAGGCCTGCGCCATGGTCTCGGTCAGCAGCACGCCCGGCACCAGGGGGTGCTCGGGGAAGTGCCCCTCGAAGACGGGGCTCTCCATCGGCACGCGGGCCAAGGCCTCGATCCGGCCCGCCTCGCGGTCGAACCGGGTCACGGTATCGATCATCTCGAAATATTCGAGGCGCATGGCGTCCTACGGTCCCGGGCGGGCGGGTTTTTCGACGAAGCCGCGCCGGATCATTGCGGCCCGGCTCAAGCCTCGCGGATCAGGCTTTGGCGGCCTTCTCGGCCACCAGCGCGTCGATGCGCGCGCAGAGGTTCTTCAGGACGAAGTACTCCTCGGCCGGCACCTTGCCCTCGTTGACCTCCTGGGTCCAACGCTCGAGAGGAAGCTTGATGCCGAAGGCCTTGTCCACCGCGAAGGCGATGTCGAGGAAAGCGAGCGAATCGATCCCGAGATCGTCGATGGCGTGGCTCTCGGGGGTGATCGTGTCGCGCGGGATGTCGGCGGTGTCGGCGATGATGTCCGCGACGCGGTCGAAGGTGGCGGTGTGGGTCTGCTCGGACATGCGTTCTCGCCGTGTAACTGGGTATCCCGCCGGAACCGGCGCGAAGCCGACGCCGAGCCGGAACGGTCCGGCGCATGATGCCCGGTGCCCCCCGGTCGCGCAGCATGCCCGGTGGGCCGGCGTCTGCGCAGCCCTGGACAGTGAAGGCGGTCCCTTACACGAGGGGGGTAGCACGGGCAACCTTGGCCACCCGGGCGGCTTAGAATGGCGGGACGCGACCATTCCGATTCCGCCGCGGCGGACTAGATGCAGCGCACAGACGTGGAGGCCGCGCGGGCGGCCGCTCCGCACGAGGTCAGTTGAGACGATGGCAAACCTTCCCCAAGCCGAACGCCGTCCGGAGGCGCTCGGGTCGCCCGATTCCCGATCGATCGCGACCGAGCCCGGCGGGCCGCCGCGTGCGGGCCCGCACCCCCTGTCGGGACAGGCGCAGGGCGTGGCCCGCATCGCGCTGGTTCTGGCGCTCTCGGCCCTCGGCCTCTGGGTGCTGCACCCGTTCATTCCGGCCCTGGTCTGGGCGGTGATCCTGGCCATCGCCCTGGGGCCGCTCTACGCCCGGGCCGAGCGGCGCTGGCCGCCGGGCGGGCACAACATCGCCCTGCCGGCCCTGTTCACGGCGGCGGTGGCGCTGGTGTTCCTGCTCCCCCTCGTGGTCCTCGCCATCCAGGCGGCGCGCGAGGCCCACGACGTGATGGCCTGGGCCCGCTCCTTCGAGAAGACCGGCATCCCGGTGCCCGACCTCCTGGCCCGGCTCCCCTTCGGCGCGGCGCCGGCGCAAAGCTGGTGGGCGGAAAACCTGAGTCATCCGGCCGCCGGCTCGGAGCTGCTCCACCGCCTCGACAATTCCTCGGTGATCGGCGTGACGCGCAGCCTCGGGGCGCAGATCGTGCGCCGGGCGGTGCTGTTCGGTTTCAGCCTCGTCGCCCTGTTCTTCCTGTTCCGGGACGGGCGCGCGGTGGCCGCGCAGGTGCTGACCGCGAGCGCCAAGCTGTTCGGCCCGCGCGGCGAGCGCGTGGCGCGCCAGATGGTGGCCTCGGTCCACGGCACCGTGGACGGCCTCGTCCTGGTGGGGCTCGGCGAGGGCGTTCTGCTCGGGATCGTCTATTACTTCGCCGGCGTGCCGCATCCCGTGCTGCTCGGGGCGCTGACGGCGGTGGCGGCGATGATCCCGTTCGGGGCGCCGCTGGTCTTCGGGATCGCGGCCCTGATCCTGCTCGCCAACGGGACGGTGGTTCCGGCCATCGTCGTGGTGGTCTCGGGCTTCGTCGTCACCTTCATCGCGGACCACTTCGTGCGTCCGGCGCTGATCGGCGGCACGACCCGCCTGCCCTTCCTCTGGGTGCTGCTCGGCATCCTCGGCGGCGTCGAGAGCTTCGGGCTGCTCGGCCTGTTCCTCGGCCCGGCGGTGATGGCGGCGCTGATCCTGCTCTGGCGGGAATTCACGCAAGGCGCCGAGGCGGTGGAGCCCCGGGCCTGAGGGCCCGGGACCTCCCCGAAGGTGCTCAGGCCGGGCGCGGCAACTGGCAGCTGTCGAGGGCCGAGAGCGCCTTGGCGCGGGCCGTGTCGTTGAAGTAGCCGCTGGTGCGGTAGGCATCGAGCTCGCCCTTGTCGAGGCTGGCGAGCGTGCGGTTGGCGTAGCAGCCGCAGGGACGGGCCAGCGACACCTCGGAGACGTTCTGCAGGCGGCCCTGGGTCACGGTGCAGGCGTGGCGTACGCGGCCCGTGAGGTTGCCGGTGGAGGCGGTCTTCAGCGCCGGGTCGGGCGTGTAGCCGGCGAGCGACGCGGTCGGGCCGGGATTGTTGGCGTTGCAGGCGGCGACGAGCGAGAGCAGGCCGGCGGCGAGCAGGAGCCGGCCGGTGCGCGGGGCGATGAGGCGCATGGGAATGATAGGTCCGTGAAAGCGATTCGGGAACGAACCGGTTTCACGGGGGCGTCGCGCCCGCGCAAGGGCGCCGGGGCCACACTGGCCCCCAAACGCCGCCGCCCCGGATGGGAGCCGCGGCGCACGAGACGGCGATCAGCCGACGATGTCGGAATCCTGAAAGAACTGGGCGATCTCGGCCTTGGCGTTCTCGAGGCTGTCCGATCCGTGGTCGGTGTTCTCGCCGACCGATTCCGAGAAGGTCTTGCGGATGGTGCCCGCGTCGGCGTTGGCTGGGTTGGTGGCGCCCATCACCTCACGGTACTTCGCGACGGCGTTCTCGCCCTCGAGGACCTGCACCACGACGGGGCCGGAGGTCATGAACTCCACGAGCTCGCCGAAGAACGGGCGCTCCTTGTGGATCTCGTAGAACGTCTCGGCCTGGGCGCGGCTCATCTGGATGCGGCGCTGGCCGACGATGCGCAGGCCCGCCTTCTCGATCACGGCATTGACCGCGCCGGTCAGGTTCCGCTTCGTCGCGTCGGGCTTGAGAATGGAGAAGGTGCGCTCGGTGGCCATGGTCCGTCCGGTTGTGATCGCTCAGCCGAAAATGGCTTCGGCGCCGGGCTTATAGCGGGCGGGCTCCCCACCCTCAACCCGAGCCGGAATCCCCTGGGGACGGTGGACGATTCCGGACGGTCATGGCTTTGGCGCAACAGCGCCGGAAATTCGCCTGAATGCGGACGCCTCCTGTGGCCAGACGACCACGGCCCCCGGGCCGACTTCCCTGCCCCCACCACGCCTCAGGAGACCAGGACATGCGCGTCGCCCTCCCCGCCGCCCTCATCCTCGCCGGACTCGTTCCCGCCTCCGCCGCACCGGCCCAGGACCCGACGGGCACCTGGCTGACGGGCGACGGCCGCGCCAAGGTCCGCATCGACCGTTGCGGCCCGGCCGCCGCCAACATCTGCGGCAAGGTTGTCTGGGCCAAGTCCGCGACCAACGAGGACGGGACTCCGCGCACGGACATCAAGAATCCCGACCCGAAGAAGCGCAGCCGCCCGGTGCTCGGCCTCACCCTCCTCGACAACCTCAAGCCCGAGGAGGCGAAGTTCTCCGGCGAGATCTACAACGCCGACGAGGGCAAGATGTACCAGGTCAGCCTCGAGCGCGAGAGCGGCTCAGAGCTGTCGGTCTCCGGCTGCCTGCTCAAGGTGCTGTGCGGCTCCCAGACCTGGACCCGCGTGCCGGACGTGAATCAGCAGGCCGCAGCCCAGCCCGAGCCGGCCCCGAAGGTGGCGCCGAAGGCCGCTAAGGCGTCCCCCGCCAAGGCCGCTCCCACCGAGTAGGCGAGCCCCGTTACGCGGCGGTCCCTCAGACCGCCGCGAAGCCGCGTTTGACGGCTGGCCGCGCCATCACGCGATCGAGCCAGGCCCGCACGTTGGGCAGGGTCGCCAGATCGATGTTCTGCTTCTCGTGGTACTTGGCCCAGGGCAGGATCGCGATGTCGGCGATGGAGAAATCGCCCGCCACGTAGTCCCGTCCCGCGAGGCGCCCCTCGAGCACGCCGTAGAGGCGCTGGGCTTCCGTCGTGAAGCGCTCGATGGCGTAGGGGATCTTCTCCTGCGCGTAGATCCGGAAGTGGTGCGCCTGGCCGAGCATCGGCCCGAAGCCCGCCACCTGCCAGAACAGCCATTCGTCCACCGCCACCCGCGCCCGCTCGTCGGCGGGGTAGAGGCAGCCGGTCTTACGCCCGAGATATTGCAGGATCGCGCCCGATTCGAACACCGTGATGGGCTCGCCCCCCGGTCCGTCCGGGTCGACGATGGCGGGGATCTTGTTGTTCGGCGAGAGTGCCAGGAAGTCCGGCGCCATCTGGTCGCCCCGACCGATATTCACCGGCACCACTCGGTAAGGCAGGCCGCACTCCTCCAGCATGATCGGGATCTTCCAGCCGTTCGGCGTGCTCCAGGTGTGCACGTCGATGGGTTTTCCCGAAGCGTGTGCCATGCGGTTCTCGATCCAGCCCAGTTCAGGCCCAATCGCCTCGCCGAAACAATCCGGGACGCGCGTGGAAGGTTGCAGACTGCGTGCCATCGGCGCGAGCGGTGGATCGCGCCGGGACACGTGCGAATGGCGCTTGCCCTCGCCCAGGGTTGTGGCTGTGATGCGGCCGGCCCGCCGCACGGCGGCGCCCACAGATCCCGGGGGTCGTCATGCTGTCGTTCCGTTCGCGCCGCACCCATGCTTTGTTCGCGGCCCTGCTGCTTCTGGCAAGCCCCCTCGTTCTGACGAGTCCCGTCGTCAGCGGCGGTGCGCTGGCGCAGGCCGCGATCGCCCCCAAGGAGGCGAAGGAGCCCAGCGTCGGCCAGAGCGCGGCCCGCGAGCGCCAGAAGAAGTGCGGCGCCGAGTGGCGCGCCCTCTCGGTCTCCGACAAGGCCGCGCAGGGTCCGAAATGGCCGCAATATTTCAGCAAGTGCGTGAAGCGCCTGAAGCAGATCAAGGCGTGAGCCACCCCGCGCCGCACGCGGCCTTTCGCGTGCGCACAAGGAACGTAAGCCTGACCGCACCGGTTGCCGATCCGGTCAGGACTTGTCTCCAACGGGCACGACGATGCGGGAACGGAAGGCGCTGCAGCGCACGGTGGCTCTTGTGGCCCTGGTTCCGGTGGCCTCCGGCCTCTACGGCGTGCTGTTCGGCCTGAACGGGCTCGGCGGCAGCGGCCTCGTCGACGTCTCCGCCGACAGCCATTTCCGCTACCTCTCCGGCCTGCATATGGGCATCGGCATCCTGTTCTGGACCTGCGTGCCCGGGATCGAGGCCAAGACCACGCTGTTCCGCTTCCTCACCCTGGTGGTGGCGCTCGGCGGCCTTGCCCGCCTCCTCGGCCTCGCGCTGACAGGCCTGCCAGCCTTCCTGATGCTGGCGGCCCTCGGCGTCGAACTCGTCGTCACCCCCCTGCTCTGCCTCTGGCAGGCCCGGGTCGCGGCGCGGCACGGCGAGGCGACGCCCCGGGAAACGCTCGGGTGAGCGCCGGCGCGGACGCCCGGCTCTCCCTGCACGACCGGGCGCTTGCGTTCGCCGAGCGCGTGATCCCGAAGCCCGCCGCCTGGGCCTTCGCCGTCCGGATCTGGCTCGCCATGACGCTGGCGCTCTACGCGGCCTTCTGGTTGCAATTGTCGAGCGCCTCCTCGGCGGCGGTCTGCGTCGCCATCCTGGCCCAGCCCACGCGCGGGCAGGCGCTCTCCAAGGCGCTCTACCGCTTCCTCGGCACCATCGTGGGCGCCGTCGTGGCGATCGTGCTGATGGCGCTGTTCGCGCAGGACCGGGTGCTGCTCCTCGTCGGCTTCGCCACCTGGCTGGGGGCCTGCGTCTTCACCGCCCATTTCCTGCAGGATTCCCGCGCCTACGGGGCCATGCTCTCGGGCTACACCGTGGCGGTCATCGCCATCGCGCATATCGATGCGCCGCAGAGCACCTTCGACGCCGCCGTGGACCGGGTCGCGGCCATCACCCTCGGCATCGTGGCGATCACCTTCATCAACGACGCCCTCGGCTCGCCGAGCATCTGGCGCACCGTGCGCGACACTCTCGGCGGCGCCATCGCGGAGACGAAGGCCTTCGCCCGAGAGACCCTGACCCGAGGCGACCCGGGCTCGGAGCGCGCCGCCGCGCTGATCCGGAAGATCGCCGCGATGCGGGCCGACGCGAGCGCGATCGCGGGCGAACTCGACGACGGGCCCGACCGTGCGGCCGGCGCCCGCAGCGCCATCGCGGCGCTCTACGTGATGGCGGCGGCCGCCCGTCATCTGGCCGCGGCGATGGCGCGGCTGCCGGAGCCCTCCCCCGACGTGGCGGAGGCGCGCCGCCTCTGCCTCCGGCTGTGCGAGCCGGAGGATGATCCAGACGAGGCGGTCTTGCGCCTGTCGGATCTCGTGACGGCGGCCCTGCATGCGGGGCAGGCGCCCCTCGACGAGATCCTGGCCCTGCAGCGCGCCCTCGATTTCGCCCGCGCCGCCCTGTTCGCGCAGGATGGCCACCGCGCCCTGGCGCTCGGCGGACGGCCCCTGCGCGACGTGCCCCTGCCGACCCACCGCGACGTGCCGGAGGCCCTGCGCGGGGCGATGCGGGTCGTCGTCGCCTTCGGGTTGAGCGCGCTGCTCCTGATCGCCACCGGCTGGCCCGCGACCTCCTTCGCCCTGGTGCAGGTGGCCGCCACCTGCGCGCTGTCCTCCACCGCCCCCGATCCGCGCGTCTTCGCCAAGGGCGTGCTCATCGGCATGCCGCTCGCCGCACTCTGCGCCGGAATCGTGCTGTTCGGGGCGCTCGGCGGGGTGCAGGGCTTCCCGCTGCTCGCCATCGCCATGGCGCCCGTGGTCTTCGCCGCCTGCTTCCTCAGCCTCAACCCGCCGACCTTCGGCATCGGCTTCATCCTGCTGGTGTTCTTCCCCGTGCTGCTCTCCCCCGCCAACCCGCAGAGCTACGACCCGCAAGGCTTCCTCACCAACGCCTTCCTGGTCATCGTCGCGGCCCTGATCCTGTTCTTCACCGTCCGGACGATCCTGCCGATCTCCACGGCCCGGCACCGTGTCTTCGCCCTCGATTCCGCACGCCGCGCCCTCGTCGAGGCCCTCGCCGGCCAGGGCGGCGACGCCAGCACCCGCACCAGCCTCAACAGCGACCGCCTCCTGCAATTCGCCCGCTGGAGTTCGGGCAGCGCGGCCGTGCGACGGGCGAGCCTCGACCGGGCCTTCGACCTCGCCCGGATGGAATCGGCGGCCGCCCGCGCGCATGCGCAGCTGCGTGGTCTTACCCACGACGCGTCGCTTCGCGCCGTGGCGGAGCGTGCCCGCGCGGCGATCGAGGCCGTGGACGCCGCCCGGATGCGGGAGGCCGCGCAGGCGCTCCTGGCGGCTGGTGCGGGCGCCGCCTCTGAGACCCGCCTGCACCTCGCCCGCGCGGTGAGCGACCTCGCAACGGCGGCGCACGTCATCGAGGGGCAGGGCCGCTTCCTGCGCCGCCTCGGGCTCCTGGCCTGATGCGCAGCGACCTCGATCTCGGCGGCGTGCTGGTCTCCCCCTTCGTCGCCTACGCCGCCGGGGCCCTGGCGATCCTGGTCGGCCTGCGCGTCCTGTTCGCGCATCTCCGCATCGGCCGCTACGTCGCCAACCCGCCCCTGGCGGAGGCCGGCCTCTACGTCTGCATCCTCGCCCTCCTGATCGTGTTTCTCTGAACCATGGCCGACGACACGCACATCCGGACCGGCGCCCCTCCCGCATCCGAACCCCCGGACACCCAAACTCCGGATACGCGGCCGCGCCGGGCCGGCCAGGGCCGCCGGCTGCTGCGCCTGCTGATCACGGCAATCATCCTCGGCTGCGCCGTGGTGGCGGCGGCCCTGGTCTGGCAGTTCTACGTCACCGCGCCCTGGACCCGCGACGGGCGGGTGCGCGTGCAGGTGGCGAGCATCGCCCCCCAGGTCTCCGGGCAGATCACCGAGTTGCGCGTCGCCGACAACCAGGCGGTGAAGAAGGGCGACATCCTCTACGTCATCGATCCCTTCGACTTCGAGGTCTCGGTGACCTCGGCCCAGGCCGAGCTCGACAACCGCGAGGCCGATCTCGGGGTGAAGCGCACCCAGGCCGCCCGGCGCGAGGCGCTCACCACCCTCTCCACCTCCGTGGAGGAGAAGCAGCAATATGCCGGCACCGCCAAGATCGCGGAGGCGGCGGTGGCCTCGGCCAAAGCGCAGCTCGCGCAGGCCAGGACCAACCTGCAGCGCACCCAGGTGCGCGCGCCGGTGAACGGCCGGGTGACGAACCTGCTCCTGCGCCCGGGCGACTATGCCGCCACGGGGACGGTCAACATCGCGGTGATCGACACCGATTCGTTCTGGATCGACGGCTATTTCGAGGAGACCAAGATGGCCCACATCCACGTGGGCGACGCTGTCTCGGCCGAACTCCTCGGCTACGATCCGCTGATCCGGGGGCGCGTGGAGAGCATCACGCTCGGCATCAGCACCGCCAACGCGGCGGCGAGCACGCAGGGCCTGCCCAACGTCGACCCGGTCTACACCTGGGTGCGGCTCGCCCAGCGCGTGCCCGTGCGCATCCGCATCGAGCACCTGCCCGAGGGGGTGACCCTGGTCGCCGGCATGACCGCCACCGTCTCGGTGGGCGAACCCGGCCGCCACCGCGACGACTGGCTCGCCCGCCTGCGCAGCCGCATCAGCGGCACGCCCGCGCCGGCCCCCTGAGGCTGTGGCGACGGCCTCGCGGGTTGCAACGCGGGCCAAGGACCTGGGGCGACAGGATTTCTTAAGCCTGTCGCGATGGGAATGAATACAGTCCGGCGATCATGGAAATAGGCACTTGACGCCTGCTCGATTGGGTCGCAGTCTGATCAGGTGCTTCGACGGCAAAGCACAGCTCAAGCAACGAGGAGGCCTTGATCGGATAACGATCACGACCGACCGGACGCAGGAGATTTGGGAATGACGCCACCCCAGCAGGCGGCTGCGACGATCATCCGGGGCTGATTCGGCCCGGACGTAGAGCAGCGTACACGCGAATTCCGGGACGGAAGCGGTCCCTCGGGGCGCAGACGCGGCCAGCACGGCACGACGTCAGACATGCACCAAGCCCCACCTCGGCCGCTTCCGCCGCCGCTGTTCTTCGACATGCGGTGCACATCGTTCAACCTGTCCGTCTTGAGGCTCGACCGCCGCGCTTACGCGTTGGCGGGATTTGTTGTGATCGGATGCTGTCTCGACCGTCGTCGCGCGAATGTCCGTGCCTTGCCGCGATGCCCTTGCGGTCATTCCTGAGCGCCGCAGGCGAGCCCGGAATCCAGAGCCGCTGATGGTGCGGGGCTTTGCAGGGCTAGCGTTTCCGGCTCCCCGGCTCTCCGGTGCGCGGCCCCGGGATGACGGGGCGTTGAGAGGCTTCCGGGCAGTCCGAAACCGCAACACGATGGACGGATCACGCAGCTTGCGCCGTCCCTCTCGCGGAGGAGGCTGGACCTGCGCTCTGCCTTGCTCCTCGGGCAACACCGCACCTCTGGCAACACTGCCGCGCGTAGCCGGGTCCATCAGCCGGAACGGCGCTCCGCCCTGGCTCCCGCCATCGACGGCGATCGCGCGCTACTCGATGCCGAGCTTGGCCTTCAGCAGCGCGTTCACCGCCGCCGGGTTGGCCTTGCCGCCGGTGGCCTTCATGGTCTGGCCGACGAACCAGCCGAGCAGGGTCGGCTTCTCCTTCGCCTGGGCGACCTTGTCGGGGTTCTTGGCGATGATGTCGTCCACCGCCGCCTCGATGGCGCCGGTATCGGTGACCTGGCGCATGCCGCGCGATTCCACCAGGGCACGCGGGTCGCCGCCCTCGGACCAGACGACCTCGAACAGATCCTTGGCGATCTTGCCCGAGATCACGCCCTCGCCGATGAGGTCGACGATACCGCCGAGCTGAACCGCCGAGACCGGGCTCGTCTCGATGGTCTTGCCCTCCTTGTTGAGGCGCCCAAACAGCTCGTTGATGACCCAGTTCGCCGCGGCCTTGCCGTCGCGGCCCGTGGCCACCGCCTCGAAGTAATCGGCCGAGGCGCGCTCGGCGATGAGCACGCCCGCATCGTAGGGGGAGAGGCCGTAGGCCGCGATGAAGCGCGCCTTCTTGGCGTCGGGCAGTTCCGGCAGGCCCTCGGCGAGGGCGTCGACATAGGCCTGGTCGAATTCGAGCGGCAGCAGGTCCGGGTCCGGGAAGTAGCGGTAATCGTGCGCCTCTTCCTTCGAGCGCATGGAGCGGGTCTCGCCCTTGCCCGGGTCGAACAGGCGGGTCTCCTGGGAGATCGTGCCGCCATCCTCGATGATCGCGATCTGGCGGCGCGCTTCCGTCTCGATGGCCTGGCCGATGAAGCGGATCGAGTTGACGTTCTTGATCTCGCAGCGGGTGCCGAGCGGGTCGCCGGGTTTACGCACCGAGACGTTCACGTCGGCGCGGAGCGATCCCTTCTCCATGTCGCCGTCGCAGGTGCCGAGATAGCGCAGGATGGTGCGCAGCTTGGTCACGTAGGCGCGCGCCTCCTCCGACGAGCGCAGGTCGGGGCGCGAGACGATCTCCATCAGGGCGACGCCCGAGCGGTTGAGATCGACGAAGCTCTGGGTCGGGTTCTGGTCGTGCAGCGACTTGCCGGCATCCTGCTCCAGGTGCAGGCGCTCGATGCCCACGGTGATCGATTCCCCGTCGGGCAGATCGACCAGCACCTCGCCCTCGCCGACGATCGGGTCCTTGAACTGCGAGATCTGGTAGCCCTGCGGCAGGTCCGGGTAGAAGTAGTTCTTCCGGTCGAACACCGAACGGTGGTTGATCTGCGCCTTCAGGCCGAGGCCGGTGCGCACCGCCTGGGCCACGCATTCCTCGTTGATGACGGGCAGCATGCCGGGCATGGCCGCGTCCACCAGCGAGACGTGGTCGTTCGGCTCGCCGCCGAATTCCGTCGAGGCGCCGGAGAACAGCTTGGAGCGGCTCGTGACCTGGGCATGGATCTCCATGCCGATCACGACCTCCCAGTCGTGCAGGCCGCCCTTGATGAGCTTCTTGGGGTTCACGGCAGCGGTCATGATGGCCCGGATTCAGTGTTGGACGACGCGACGCGCCGTCAGAGTGAAAGCCGTCGCCCGCAGGGTCAAGCGAAGCGCCGGTAGATCTGGTGCGCGAGAAAGCCGAGCGCGCCCCACAGGAAGGCCGCGATCCAGCGCACGGGGAAGAAGGTCGGCCCGTCGTGGCTCACGGGCGCCGGCCAGGGCACGCCGATGGCGGTGACCGCCCACGACACCAGCACCGAGACGGCGAACGCCATCAGCGCCACGAGGATGATCTTCACGAACTGGTCGGACTTCCAGCCCATCACCAGCGCGATGGCGATCAGCACGGGATCGAAGGCGGCCCAGATCCAGACCTCGAAGGGGTAGACCGGGACGGTCATGGCCGTACTTTCATGCCCACCACGCGGCCGGGAGCTTGGTGCGTCCCGCAGCCTCTTCGATCACCTGCGCGGCGGCGAACAGCGTCTCCTCGTCGAAGGGACGGCCGATGAGCTGGAGCCCGAGCGGCAACCCCTGCGCGTCGAGGCCCGCCGGCACCGAGATGCCGGGCAGGCCCGCCATGTTCACCGTGATGGTGAAGACGTCCTGCAGGTACATCTCGACGGGGTCGCCCGAGCCCTTCTCGCCGATGCCGAAGGCCGCCGACGGCGTCGCGGGCGTCAGGATCGCGTCGATGCCGGCGGCGTAGGCCTGCTCGAAATCGCGCTTGATCAGGGTGCGGATCTTCTGCGCCCGCACGTAATAGGCGTCGTAATAGCCCGCCGAGAGCACGTAGGTGCCGATCATGATGCGGCGCTTGACCTCGCGGCCGAAGCCAGCGGCGCGGGTGTTCTCGTAGAGGCTGGCGATGTCCTTGCCGGGCACCCGCAGGCCGTAGCGCACGCCGTCGTAGCGGGCGAGGTTCGAAGAGGCCTCGGCCGGCGCCACGATGTAATAGGCCGGCAGCGCGTAGGGCGTGTGCGGCAGCGAGATCTCCCGGATGGTGGCGCCCGCGTCCTTCAGCATCGCCGCGCCCGTGTCCCAGAGCGCCTGGATCTCGGCGGACATGCCCTCCACCCGGTATTCCTTCGGGATGCCGATGGTCAGGCCCTTCACCCCACGCGCCACCGCCGCCTCGAAGTCGGGCACGGGGAGATCCGCGCAGGTGGTGTCGCGGGCATCCTCGCCCGCCATGGAGCCGAGCAGGATGGCGCAGTCGCGCACCGTGCGGGCGATCGGGCCGGCCTGGTCGAGGGAGGAGGCATACGCCACCGTACCCCAGCGCGAGCAGCGCCCGTAGGTCGGCTTGATGCCCACCGTGCCCGTGAAGGCGGCGGGCTGGCGGATCGAGCCGCCGGTATCCGTCGCGGTGGCGCCGAGGCAGAGATGCGCGGCCACCGCCGCCGCCGAACCGCCCGACGAGCCGCCCGGTACGAGCCTGGTCTCGGAGTTGGGCCGGCGCCAGGGCGAGACCACGTCGCCGTAGGCGGAGGTCTCGTTCGACGAGCCCATGGCGAATTCGTCGAGGTTGAGCTTGCCCAGCATCACGGCGCCGTCGCGCCAGAGGTTGGCGGTCACGGCCGATTCGTAGGCCGGCGTGAAGCCCTCGAGGATCTTGGAGCCGGCGGTGGTCGCCACCCCGTCGGTGCAGAACAGGTCCTTGATGCCGAGGGGAATGCCCTCCAGCGGACGGGCCTCGCCGGCGGCGATCTTCGCGTCCGCCGCCTTGGCCATCGCCAGCGCCCGCTCGGGCGTCTCGACGAGGTAGGCGTTGAGGCCGCGCGCCTTCTCCATGGCGGAGAGATGCGCCTGGGTCAGGTCGGCGGCGGAAAAGGCCTTGGCCTTCAGCCCGTCGCGGGCTTCCGCCAGGGTGAGTTCGTTGAGGATTGTCATGGGCGCTCGTCCTGTTGAGCCCCGGTGCTCCGCCGTCGCCGCTGCGTGGGCGCCAGGCGAACCGTCCATCGGGGCGGCCTCGTTCGCTAAGGGCGGGGCGCGCCCCTACTCGACGACCTTCGGCACGAGGAAATAATGGTCCTCGGTCTCGGGCGCGTTGGCCACGATGGCGTCGGCCTTGGCCCCGTCGGTGACGACGTCCCGGCGCTTCTTCATCGCCATCGGCGTCACCGAGGTCATCGGCTCGATGCCCGTCACGTCGACGGCGCCGAGTTGCTCGACGAAGGCCAGGATCGCGTTGAGTTCGCCCTGCAGGGGCGCCACCTCGTCCTCGCTCACCGCGATGCGCGCCAGGTGCGCGATGCGCCTCACCGTCGTTGCGTCGACCGACATGCTGTCTTCAGATCCTCAAGGCTCCGTTCGCGGCATGGCGGGGTTCGCCGGCCGGGGAGCGCTCGGCCGGGCTATAGCACCCGCCTTCGCGGGCTCGCAACGCCGCGCGTCCGGATCGAGCGCGTCTCCGGATCGCGGATGTCAGGTGATCACGTGGTGCGGCATCGCCGGCGCCTCGATGAGGATGCCGGTCTGGCGCGGGGTCAGGTCGACCTGGCGGAAGCCGACCAGGAGGATCTCGCAGGCGAGCGCCAGCATCAGCTTGTGCCGCAGCGGCATCGTCCGGCGCGTTGGCTTCGGCTCGGGATTGGGCGGCGTCATGGGGCGGGCATCCGGTCCGTTAATGGTTCCTTAACGATGCTCTGGCCGATCCGGTCCGCGCAAGGCTATGACAACGTTTCTTTAAGGTTAACGCGTGCGGAGGGACGGATTCATGTGGGAGACGGTGTTCGCGCCCTGCGCGCCGGGGCCGGTGTCCACGCAGGCGGAGCTGGAACGCGCCGAGGCCGACCTCGGCTTCGCGCTGCCCGAGAGCTACCGCGCCTTCTGCCGCACCCTCGGGGCCGGGCTCGCCAACGGGCATTTTCGCGTGGCGATCCCGAGCCCCGACCCGGAGGCCGACCTCGTCGGGCGCTCCGAACTCATGGCCCACAGCATCTCGGCGGTGCTGGCCGACCGGCCGGACCATCGCTTCGAGGTGGAGGGCGACGATCCGGGCGTGATCGACCGGGCCTGCTTCTTCGGGCAGACGGAGGCCGGCGAGTTCCTGTTCTGGGACGTGGTGCCCGGGCGCGACGAGTACGAGATTTGGGTGCTGGGGGCCGACCTCGAGGCGATCCGGTTCGGGGGCGCCGACCTCCTGGACCTGATGCGGCGCAGCCGGGGGCCGGCCGTGCGCGGCATCCTCGGCATGGGCGCCGAGCCCCTCTCCGCCGCCTTCGTGGGCGACGACATCGAGGGCTCGGCCGGCCTGCACTGAGGCCCCTTGCCCACGGGAGCCCGATCCATCAGGAGAGGGCCCTCAACGAGAGAGGGACGGACATGGACGAGGCCGAGATGCGCGCCTTCGCGCAAGCCTCGCAGGGCGGGCCCCGCCTGATCGGGATCGACCTCGGCACCAAGACGATCGGGCTCGCGCTGTCGGATGTCGGGCGCCAGATCGCCTCGCCGCTGGAGACGATCCGGCGGGTGAAGTTCACCCCCGACGTCACGCGCCTGCGCACCTTGTGCGAGAAGCACGGGGTCGGCGGCCTGGTGATCGGGTTGCCGCTCAACATGGACGGCAGCGAGGGCGTGCGCGTCCAGTCGACCCGCTCCTTCGTGCGCAACATGAAGCCGCTGCTGCCCCTCCCCGTCCTCTATTGCGACGAGCGGCTCTCCACCGCCGCCGTCACCCGGGCGCTGATCGCGGCGGATGCCTCGCGGGCCAAGCGCGGCGAGGTCGTGGACATGCTGGCCGCCGCCTACATCCTTCAGGGCTGCCTGGACCAGATGCGCCATGCGCTGGGCCAGGAAATGGACGACGAAACGGACGATCAAGCGCACCACGAGGCCTGACGCGAGCGCGCCCGCGCGGTCGAACGGCCGTCTCTATCGCAGGAGCGACACCGCTCCGCTGCCGTGGCGCTCGATGCGGCCGTCGAGTTCGAGTTCGAGCAGGGTGGTCTGGACGATGCGGGCGCTGAGGCCGGCGGCGCGGGCGAGTTCGTCCGTGCCGATCGGGGTGGGGCTGAGATAGCCGATGAGGCGGGCCCGGTCGTCCGCCGGTTCGGGGGCGTCGCGGGCCTCCTCGAACAGGGGCGGCGCCGGCCCGTCGACATCGAGTTCGTCCCAGAAGATGGGCGCGTCGGCGAGATCCGGACGGTCGACCGCCAGGGCGCCCTCCCCTTGCGAAAAGGCGCCGCCCTCGATCAGCGGCGCGATCGCGTCCGTGACGTGCGCGACCTCGGCCACCAGGGTCGCGCCCTGGCGGATGAGGTCGTTGGTGCCCTCCGCCCGCGGGTCGAGGGGCGAGCCCGGCACCGCGAAGACCTCGCGGCCCTGTTCGAGGGCGAAGCGCGCGGTGATCAGCGAGCCGGAGCGCCGGGCGGCCTCGACCACGACGGTGCCGTAGGCCAACCCCGAGATGATGCGGTTGCGCCGGGGGAAGTCGCGCCCGCGCGGTTCCCAGCCCATCGGCATCTCGGCCACGATGGCGCCCTGGGCCTCCAGGATCGCCTCCACCAGCGCGGCGTGGTTGGCCGGGTAGATCCGGTCGTGGCCCCCCGCCAGCACCGCCACGGTGCCGGGCAGGAGCGCGGCCTTGTGGGCGCGCGCGTCGATGCCGCGCGCCAGCCCCGAGACCACCGCGAGGCCCGCCTCCCCGAGGCCGCGCGCCAGGCGCTCGGTGAAGGACAGACCGGCGGCGGAGGCGTTGCGCGAGCCCACGATGGCGATGGCGGGCCGGTTCAGGATCGCCGGATTGCCCCGGATGGCGAGGAGGGGCGGCGCGGAGTCCGCCGCCTGCAGGAGCCTCGGGTAATCCGCCTCCCCCAGGGCGACGAGGCGGGCGCCGAGCCGGGCGGCGGCGGCGATCTCGGCCTCGGCCTCCGCCCGGCTCGGCGGCGTCACGCGCTTGCCGCTGCGCCCGGTGAGGTGCGGCAGGGCCTCCAGGGCGCCGCTCGCTCCGCCGAAGCGGTTGATCAGGGTGCGGAAGCTGCGCGGGCCGATGCCTTCGCTGCGGATCAGGCGCAGCCAGTCGAGGCGCTGGGCATCGTTGAGCTGCATCACCCTCTCCCATCCGGAGCGGGCGCCGGCCTGTCAGCCCTTCTGCCCGATGCGCCCCTCGGTTCCGTCGATCAGCCGACGGATGTTGGGAGCGTGCTTCCACCATAGCAGGGCGGCGAGCAGGAGAAACAGAAATGCAACCGAGGGCTGTCCCAGCACCCAGAGCACGAGGGGGGTCAGGGCGGAGGCGGCCAGTGCCGCCAGCGAGGAGTATTTCAGCGTGAAGGCGAGGCCGAGCCAGATGGCCGCGAAGGCGAGGAGGCCGAGCGGGCTCAGCGCCAGGAGCACGCCGAGGAAGGTCGCCACCCCCTTGCCGCCCCTGAACCCGAGCCAGACCGGGAAGAGGTGGCCCAGGAAGGCGCCGAGCCCGGCCACCAGCGCGGGCTCCAGCCCGAACCGCCCGGCCAGCAGCACGGCGGCCGTGCCCTTGAGCGCATCGCCCAGCAGGGTCGCGGCCGCCAGGCCCTTGCGCCCTGTGCGCAGCACGTTGGTGGCGCCGATGTTGCCCGAGCCGATGGCCCGCACGTCCCCGAGCCCGGCATAGCGGGTCAGGATCAGCCCAAACGGGATCGAGCCGAGGAGGTAGCCCCCCGCCAGGGCTGCGAGCAGGAGGGGCCAGGCGAGGGACGCCGTGTCGAAGGCGCTCACGCGGCGGCCTCGGTCTCGTCGGGGGCGCGGAACACGATCCGCCCGCCCACCATCGTCAGGAGGGCGGCGCCCTGAAGGCGCGCCTCGTCGAAGGGCGAATTCTTCGAGCGGGATTTCAGCCGGCGCTTGTCGATTATGTAGGGCAGATCGGGGTCGATCAGCACGAGGTCGGCCGGCGCCCCGGGCGCGAGACGCCCGGCCTCGCGCCCGAGCAGGGCGGCCGGGCTCGCGCTCAAGGCTCCGAGCAGGCGCGGCAGCGAGACGTCGCCGGTGTGGACGAGGCGCAGGGACGCGCCGAGCAGCGTCTCGATGCCGAGGGCCCCGTCGGCGGCCTCCGCGAAGGGCAGGCGCTTGGTCTCGACGTCCTGCGGGTTGTGGTCGGAAACGACGACGTCGATCACGCCCTCGTTGAGCGCCGCCACCAGGGCGAGGCGGTCGGTCTCGTGCCGGAGAGGCGGCGAGAGCCGGCAGAACGTCCGGTAGTGCCCGATGTCGCCCTCGTTGAGCACGAGGTTGTTCACGGAGGCGCCGCAGGTCACGGGCAGGCCGTCGGCTTTCGCCCGGCGCACGATCTCGACGGAGTCGGCGCACGAGATCATCGCCGCGTGGTAGCGGGCCTGCGTCAGGCGCACGAGGCGGATGTCGCGTTCCAGCATCACCGTCTCGGCCTCGCGGGGGATGCCGAGCAGGCCGAGGCGGGAGGCCATCTCGCCCTCGTTCATCACGCCGTCGCCGACGAGATCCGGCTCCTCCACGTGCTGCATCAGGAGGACGCCGAAATCGCGCGCATAGGTGAGCGCGCGGCGCATCACCTGGGCGTTCCTCACCGCCTTGAGGCCGTCGGTGAAGGCGACGGCCCCCGCCTCCTGCAGCAGGCCGAACTCGGTCATCTCCTGCCCGAGCAGGCCCTTGGTGATGGCGGCGGCCGGCAGGACGTTGACGCTCGCCGTATCGCGCGCCCGGCGCAGCACGAAATCCACGATGGCCGGCCCGTCGATGACCGGGTTGGTGTCGGGCATGCACACGAGGGTGGTGACGCCGCCGGCGGCCGCCGCCGCGCTGGCGCTCGCCAGGGTCTCGCGATGCTCGGCGCCGGGCTCGCCCACGAAGGCGCGCAGGTCGATGAGCCCGGGGCCGAGGACGTGGCCGGCGCAATCGATCGCCTCGGCCTCGTCCGGAACCCCGGCGAGGGGCCCCCAGGCGACATCCTCGATCCGGCCGTCGCGCACGATGATATGGCCGGGCTGCTGGCGGCCCGTGGCCGGATCGCAGAGCGTGGCGTTGGTGAGCAGGATGGGACGCATCGTCATGCCTCGCGGTTTCGACCGGGCGCGACGTGGCGTCAAGCGGGCCGTCCGTCCGTATCGACGGGCCCTGCAGCCGATTGCCCACGGGAGGCCGAAACGGTCGACGTCTCGTCCGGCTAGCGAGCCTGGACCGGAAGACGTTCCGCGCGCCACGCCTCCCGGGGATTTCCGGAGGGCGCCGGTCAAACCTCGAAGATGGGGTCGTTGGCCGAAGCCTTGTTGAGCTTGAGGCCGTTGAGGCAGTCCGCCTTGGCCACGTAGCTTTCGCTGCTCCTGGAGATCTCCTCACCGTTCTTCGCGTAATAGACCCAGTACCATTGCGCGCGCGTGTCCTTCTTGACCTTGTAGCAGGGGTAGGAAATGCCGGCCATCGTTCCGCTCCGGAGTTCCGCCGTCGGCACCGTGGATGGGTGCGTCGTGGCATGTTATTCAAACTCTAGGTTTGATATCCGGATATTTATTAACTTGAAGTAGGCCTTTCAAGAACCGCTGCCGCAGAAAAAAGACCCCGCCCTTGCGGGCGAGGCCTCCGGTATCACAGGGCCGAAGCCCGAGCCTTACGCCGCGAGCGAGCGCAGTACGTAGGGGAGAATACCGCCGTTGCGGAAGTATTCCAGCTCGTCGAGGGTATCGATGCGGCAGGTCAGGGGGACCTCCCGCTTGGTGCCGTCGGCGGAGGTGATCTCGGCGATCATGGTCTGGCGGGGCTTGAGCTCGCCCGAGAGGCCCCGGATCGAGACCGTCTCGTCGCCCTTGAGGCCGAGCGAGGCCCAGCTCGTCTCGCCCTGGAAGACCAGGGGCACGATGCCCATGCCGACGAGGTTCGAGCGGTGGATGCGCTCGAAGCTCTCGGCCACCACGGCGCGGATGCCCAGCAGCTTGGTGCCCTTGGCCGCCCAGTCGCGCGACGAGCCGGTGCCGTATTCCTTGCCGGCGAAGACGACGAGGGGCGTGCCCTCCGCCTGATACTTCTGGGCGGCGTCGTAGATGAACATCCGCTCGCCGGACGGCTGGAACAGGGTCCAGCCGCCCTCGACCACGTTGCCGGTCTCGTCACGGACCATCTGGTTCTTGATGCGGATGTTGGCGAACGTGCCGCGCATCATGACTTCGTGGTTGCCGCGGCGCGTGCCGTACTGGTTGAAGTCCTGCACCCGGACCTGATGCTCCTGCAGGTAGGCGCCCGCCGGGGAATTCGCCCGGATGTTGCCTGCCGGCGAGATGTGGTCGGTGGTGATCGAGTCGAGGAACAGGCCCAGGATGCGGGCGTCGACCACGTCCTCCACCGGCGCCGGGGTCTTGGTCATGCCCACGAAATAGGGCGGGTTCTGCACGTAGGTGGAGGTCGAATCCCACTTGAAGGTCTCGGCCTCGGTGACTTCGACGGCCTTCCAGTAATCGTCGCCGCCGAAGACGTCGGCGTAGCGGGACTTGAACAGGGTCGAGGTAATGTTGGCCTCGATGAACTCCGCGACCTCCGCCGTCGAGGGCCAGATGTCCTTGAGGTAGACGGGCTGGCCGTCCGAACCGATGCCGAGGGGCTCGGTTGTGATGTCGATCTGCATCGAGCCGGCGAGCGCGTAGGCCACCACCAGCGGCGGCGAAGCGAGGTAGTTCGCCCGCACGTCCGGGTTCACGCGGCCCTCGAAGTTGCGGTTGCCGGAGAGCACGGCCGCCGCCACCACGTCGTTGTCGTTGATCGCCTTCGAGATCGGGGCCGGGAGCGGCCCCGAATTGCCGATGCAGGTGGTGCAGCCGAAGCCGACGAGGTTGAAGCCGAGGGCATCGAGGGGCTTCTGCAGGCCGGCGCTCTCGAGGTATTCGGCCACCACCTGGGAGCCGGGGGCGAGGGAGGTCTTCACCCAGGGCTTCGAGCGCAGGCCCTTGGCCACCGCGTTGCGGGCGAGCAGCCCGGCGCCGATCATCACGCTCGGGTTCGAGGTGTTGGTGCAGGACGTGATCGCGGCGATCACCACGTCACCGTGCCCGATGTCGAAATTGGCGCCCTCCACCGGATAGCGCCTGGCGATGTCGGCGGCCTTCTTGAACTCGGTCTCCATGGAGCCGGCAAAGCCCGGCTTGGCGCCGTCGAGCAGCACCCGGTCCTGCGGGCGCTTGGGGCCGGCGAGCGACGGGCGCACGTCGCCCATGTCCAGTTCCAGCGTGTCGGTGAAGACGGGGTCGGGGGTCTGCGCATCGCGCCACATGCCCTGCGCCTTGGCGTAGGCTTCGACCAGCGCGATCCGGTCGTCGGCGCGGCCGGTGACGGTGAGGAAGTCGATGGTCTTCTGGTCGATGGGGAAGAAGCCGCAGGTGGCGCCGTATTCGGGGGCCATGTTGGAGATCGTGGCGCGGTCGGCCACCGCCATGTCGTCGAGACCGGGGCCGTAGAACTCCACGAACTTGCCGACCACGCCCTTCTTGCGCAGCATCTGCGTGACGGTGAGCACGAGGTCGGTGGCGGTGGTGCCCTCGGGCAGCTTGCCCGACAGCTTGAAGCCGATGACCTCGGGGATCAGCATGGAGAGGGGCTGGCCGAGCATGGCGGCCTCCGCCTCGATGCCGCCGACCCCCCAGCCGAGCACGGCCAGACCGTTGACCATGGTCGTGTGCGAATCGGTGCCGACCAGGCTGTCCGGATAGGCGAGCTCGGTGCCGTCCGAAGAATCTGGATCTTGCTTGGTCCAGATCGTCTGCGACAGGTATTCCAGGTTCACCTGGTGGCAGATACCGGTACCGGGGGGCACGACGGAGAAATTGTCGAAGGCCGACTGGCCCCATTTGAGGAAGGTGTAGCGCTCGCCGTTGCGCGAGTATTCGAGCGCCACGTTGTCGGCCAGCGCCTTCGGCGTGCCGAACTCGTCGACGATGACCGAGTGGTCGATCACGAGGTCGACGGGCACCAGCGGGTTGATCTTCTGGGGGTCGCCGCCAAGCGCCACCATGGCGTCGCGCATGGCCGCGAGATCCACCACGGCGGGCACGCCCGTGAAGTCCTGCATCAGCACGCGCGAGGGACGGAAGGCGATCTCGGTCTCGGTCTTGCCCTTGTTGCCGAGCCACGCGACGGTGGCGGAGATGTCGTCCTTCTTGACAGAGCGGTCGTCCTCGAAGCGCAGCAGGTTCTCGAGCAGCACCTTCATGGCGAAGGGCAGCGCGGTGGCGTCGGCGAGGCCGGCCTTCTCGGCATGCGGAATCGAGTAGTAGGTGTAGGACTTGTCCCCGACGGTGAGCGTCTGGCGAGACTGGAAGCTGTCGAGCGATGCCACGGCGGTCTGTTTCCTCACGAGCGGTTGGTCGAACACGCGCAGGCATAACCTGCGCCACGAGTACACGTGTTCGGCTGGGAGCGCTTTGGAAGCGCGCGCCGCCCCGGGGGTGCCCGGATGAGGGTGATGCGCGAAGGGCGATTTGGACGCCCTGAAGCTCGCGCGGCGCAGCCTGACCGCTTCATAGAACACTTCGAAACTGGCCGCTACCGGGAGCCTGACAGAGTGGTGCGTCTGTTCG
>NZ_JAQGKL010000135.1 GCF_028290105.1 Methylobacterium sp. | reverse complement strand
CGCTGCAAAGAATGCGAATACAACGGGTGCTGACAATGCGAAAAAAAGGACAACCCCATCTTGTCTAGATTTGATAAATTTGTGTGTTTTAGGCCTATAGACAAACATTGTTCGACCTTTATTTGAGGATCGAACTATAGGATCAAACGTGAAGAAACGATTGCCGCGAAGCCTGGCGTCATTTTTTCGTCAACCCTGTCGCGGACGAGCCGGGTCGACCGGGGGTGGGCCAGCGGGCTCGGCGGGCCAGGCTCTAGACGGCGGCTGTCCGGTATCCTCGTGCCCCACAGGGCGGGATTTCCGTCATGGGACCCTGGTCCCCTTGCGCCCGGCCGGCGTGATCGCCCCGTTGCGCATTCCTGCGACCGCGCAGGGCGCAGCCGCCATCAAGTCCGGTCTTCGCGGCCCGGTCGAGGCTCGACCCGGCCTTGGCCGAGGTCGAGCCCGGGCTCCGCCTACTGGGTGAGCTGCGTATCGGCGGAACTCGGCCCGACGCCCTTCGGCACGGGCACATCGGTGCTGCCGTAGCGCGCGTTCAGGGTGAGGTTCGGGCCGTCATAGAGGTTGATCATCCGCGCGATGATGACCGTGTAGGCGGACTGGTCCGCCACGGGCTTGGCGGCATCGATGATCAGGCGCCCGACGGGAAGGTAGATGGTGCCGAGCAGTGTGCGCGCGTCGTCGCTGATGATCCGGTATTCGCGCGCCGCGACGACCCCGCCCGGTGCCGCCTTCGCCGGTCCCTTTCCGTCCAGCGGAAGCAGGGGGGGGAGGGGTGGGGGCGCCAAGCGGTCCTCGAAGAGCAGGATGCCCGCCAAGGGCCCGTCCTTGGGGGCGGTGAGGCTGACCGAACTCTTCTGGTCGAACAGAAGGCCGCCGCGAACGCCGGTGAAGTAGAACGCGACATTGGTCCCTACGAGGCTGGAATTTTTGTCCATCACGAGGGGGCCGTCCTTCATGATGTAGATGCCTGGGTTGAGGGTGACGTTGGCCTTCTTCGTCAGGTGCAAGCCGCCGCAATAGGTGCCGGGGTTGAGGGTCACGGTGCTGCTGACGATGTTCACACCGTAGGCCGGATCGTCGATGGGAAAGACGAACTTCTTCGGATTGGCGAAGAACCCGAGATCGATGCAGGTCCCCGGGATGGGTCCCTGCTTGTCGATCAGCGGATCGCGCATGGGCGGGCAGCCGGTGGACGGCGGGGGCGTGAAGTTCGAGCTCGGACCCGAGAAACCGCCCGCCGAGCAAGTCGAGATGGCCTTGGCAACCGACGCGTTCTCGCCCTGAATGCCCGCCGGGTCCAGCGAGTTCGAGTAGAGCGAGCAGTCGGTCGCGGTGAGTTGCGCCGAGCTCTCCATGTGGAAGGCGCCGGGAGCGAGCGGATCGAGGGCGAGCAGGCACAGGCGCGTGGTGCCCGAGAGCTTGGCGGTCGAGCGCACGGCGATGTCGAGGGTGGGCATGTTGAGGAGCCTGCCCATCGAAAGCGAGACCGTCTCCGATATGTTTACCTGCACGGCGCTGTGGTTGTTGAGCACGGCGGCGGCGATCTGAGGGGTTCCGCCGCTGCTGCTGCGCGCCTGAGCCTGCGCCATCGCCTGCGCGGTGCGAATCGCGGCCGCATCGTCGGCATTGGCGAGCTTGAACTGGTTGACGCCCGCGATGCTGGCGCTGTCGGCCGCGCGTTGAAGTTCGGTGCGCCGCTTCACCACCCCGCCAAACTCGATGGCCGCCGCGCTCAAACCCATCAGCACCGGCACCATCAGGGCGACGATCACCAGTACGCCACCATGGGTGTCCCGGTGGAATCGAGCGATGAGGGGACGTGCCGGTGCGGTTGTCATGCTCTCGACCGTGGCAGACAGTCTTATCGATTCCTTGAATCGAAACGCGGACATACTGGGTCCGCCAGGATCAGGTCTGAAGAGGGTTAAGAGTCTAGCTAGTCTTTCGGCGAGTCGGTTTTTACATTTGTGATGCATCGGCGGCTTCGAATGCCCCTTGCCAGCCGCGCGCACCTGCCCTCATATGAGAACAGAATGAGAACTGGCGTGGCTTCCGCGAGGATGTCCCCGGGCGGATGGATCGGGGCGCGACGGATCACGCTGATGAGGTTGAGACCCACGCCCGGTCCTGCGCCCGGCCGCACGCTGTTCTTCTTCGAGAAGCCCTCGGCGATGCGCCAGCTCCAGCGCTTCTTCCGCTCGCCCGGCACCGTCTGCGTCGCCGCCGAGGGACACCTGCTCGCCGCCGAGGAGCCCGGCGAGATCCGGCCCGACTGGAAGCCCTGGCGCTTCGACGCCTTGCCGATCGTGCTCGACACCATCCCGGTCCGCTGCGGAACGAACCGCTCCGGCCAGTCGCATGCGGGCAAGCTCGCCGCCATCGGCCAGGCTTTGAGGGGTGTCGAGCGGGTCATCATCGCCACCGATCCGGGGCGCGAGGGCTCGATGATCGCCTGGGAGGTGCTGGAGCATCTCGGCTGGCGCGGGCGCGTGGATCGCCTGAAGCTCGGGGCGCTCGACGACGTCTCGATCCGCCGCGCCTTCGCCGCCCTGGCGCGGGAGCCGGATTCCGGGCCGCGCGACTACGCGGCCTATCTCGAGGCGCTCTGCCGCCAGTACGAGGATTACCATCTCGGCCTCAACGGCACCCGCGCCCTCTCGCTGCGCCTGCGCCCGCCCGCCTTCCGCGAGCCCTGGCGCTTCGGCGGCGTGCAATCGCCGACTCTGGCCATCCTGGCCGATCTCGAAGACCGTATCCGGGCCTTCGAGCCGCAGGATTTCTTCAAGGTGGCGTTGCACGCCGCGACCGAGACGGGCGCGGTCCTGACCCTGTGGCACATGCCGAAGGACCGGATCTTCGCCCGCGAGACCGCCGAGACCATCGCGGCGGCGGCCGCGGATTGGTCCGGGCCGCTGGCGGTGGAGCAGCGGGACGTCCGCCGGGCGCCCCCGCGCCTGTTCTCGAAGGACACCCTGGCACGGCGCTGCGCCAAGCGCTTCGGCTGGGACCCGCAGCACACCGCCCACTTGGCGCAAGGTCTCTACGACCAGGGCTATCTCAGCTATCCGCGCACCGAATCCGAGTCCCTCCCCGAGGGACAGGCCGGCGACGCCGGCGCGGTGCTGGCCGCCATCGGGACCGTGCTGGTGGAACTCGGGCCCCTGATGACCGGCCCGCCCGTGATCCGGCGCGGGTCCAGGGGCCACTACGTCAAGGATCCCGGCGAGCACCACGCCATCGTGCCCCTGCGCAAGGTGCCCGAGGGCGGCCGGCTCACCGCCGACCAGGCCCGTTTGTGGGACCTCGTGGCGAAAGCCTACGCCGCCGCGCACCTGCCCGACGGCGTCGATGCCCGCACCGCCGTGGCGGCGGAGGTGGCGACAGCGCTGGGGAACAAGCGCTTCTCGGTCTCCGGCAGCGTCGTGCGCGTGCCGGGCTGGCGGGCGCTCTACGGGGCGGAGGCGGAGGCCGAGCCCGACGTCGTTCCCGGCAAGGCACGGCGAGAGGACGAGGCGAGCGTGCTGCGTCTGCCGGCGTTGAGCGACGGCGAGGCGGCGCGCGCCACGGGCGCCGAGATCGCCACGGCGGTGACCGAGCCGCCCCGGCGCATCAGCCGGGGCGAGTTGCCGGTGGTGATGGGCCGGCTCATCGACCAGATCGAGGATCCGGTGGCCAAGCGCGCCCTGGAGAACCCCGTCAACCCGAACGAGCCGAAGGGCCTCGGCACGGCGGCGACCCGCGACACCATCCTGCCCAAGCTCCTGAAGAGCCACTACGTCAGCCTCGCGGGCGGCAAGGACCCGGCCATTACGGTGACGGAGGTCGGGCTCGCCTTCATCGCGGCGGTGCGGCGGGTGTTTCCGGCCTATGGCGATCCGGTCGGGCGGGCGATGTTCGAGGCGGATCTGGCCGAGATCGGCCGCGCCACGACGCGGGCCGAGGCGCTGGCGCGCGCCGAGCGGTTTCGCGAGCGCACCCGCGAGCGGCTGGACGGCCTGATCGCCGCCATCGCGGCGGCGGAGGTGGTCAGCCTCGATCCGGGCCTGATCCCGCCGAGCGGGATTTCATCGGGCCGGAACTCCTCTGGCGGGCGTTCCTGGGGTGGGAGCCGGCCCGGTCAAGGCGACGCCCGGCCGCCGACCCCCGCCATGCTGGCTTTCGCGGTGTCGCTCGCCGCGCGAAAGGGCGTGCCCCTGCCGCGCGGCTGCAAGAGCAACCTCGCCCGCTGCCGCGCCTTCCTCGATGCGCAGGCGGGGCCGCGCTCCGAGCCCGGCGCGAGCAAGGGCAATGGGAAGGATGGGGAACGCCTGCCCAGCGCGGCCATGCTGGCCTATGCGCGCCGCCTCGCCGAGCAGCGGGGGCTGGCCTGCCCGCCCGAGGTGGAAACGCAGTTCGACGCCTGCCGCCGCTTCCTCGATGCCCATGCCGAACCGGTGCAGCCCCGGGCGACGGAGCCGGGCCGTCCCGCGGGCAGCCGGACCAGGCCGGCGCCCGCCAAGGCGCGGCGGGCCGGATCGGGACGGACGCCCCGTCGTGCCGCCTCGGCCTGAGGCGCCGCAC
>NZ_JAQGKL010000058.1 GCF_028290105.1 Methylobacterium sp. | reverse complement strand
TCGCGCGTCCCAGCCCGCGCGACCCGCGCGTGGCCGAGCGCTTCGAGCTCTATGCCTGCGGCGTCGAACTCGCCAACGCCTTCGGCGAGTTGACCGACGCCGACGAGCAGCGGCGGCGGTTTGTGCTTGAGATGGAGGAAAAGGCGCGCGTCTACGGCGAGGCCTACCCCCTCGACGAGGACTTTCTGGCCGCCCTCGCGATCATGCCGGAGGCGAGCGGCATCGCGCTGGGGCTCGATCGACTGGTGATGCTGGCAACCGGCGCACCCCGGATCGAGGACGTGATCTGGACGCCTGTTGCGGGCGCGTCCTCATGAACCAGAACCTGCGCGATCCCGCGGCCCTGGTCCGGGCTGGGCTGGCCGCCCGCGCCGACCTGCCGGCCCTGGAGGCCGTGGCGGCCCGCTACGCCGTCGCGGTGACGGCCGACATGGCCGAGCTGATCGACGCCGGCGATCCCGCCGACCCCATCGCGCGCCAGTTCCTGCCATCGGCCGAGGAATTGGAGACGCGGCCGGAGGACGACGCCGATCCGATCGGCGACGCGGCCCACAGCCCCCTGCCCGGCCTCGTCCACCGCTACCCGGATCGGGTTCTGCTCAAACCCCTCCATGTCTGCCCGGTCTATTGCCGTTTCTGCTTCCGGCGCGAGATGGTCGGCCCGGACGGGCTGGGCACCCTGAGCGAGGCCGATCTCGCCGGGGCGCTGGCCTATATCGCGGCGGATCCTGCGATCTGGGAGGTAGTGGTCACGGGCGGCGATCCGTTCGCGCTCTCGCCCCGGCGTCTTGCCCGGATCGCAGCGGCGCTCGCTGCCATCCCGCATGTCCGCGTGCTGCGCTTCCACACCCGCGTGCCGGTGGTCGATCCCGGCGCCGTCACCGGCGATCTGATCGCTGCCCTGAAGCGCTTCGGCCGCGCGGTCTTCGTGGCGCTCCACGCCAACCACCCACGCGAATTCACGCCCGCCGCCGAGGCCGCCATCGCCCGGCTGGTCGATGCCGGCATCCCGCTGGTCAGCCAGTCGGTGCTGCTCGCCGGGGTCAACGACGATCCCGACACCCTGAGCCTCCTGATGCGCCGCTTCGTCGAGAACCGGGTGAAGCCGTACTACCTGCATCATGGGGACCTCGCACCGGGTACCGGCCACCTGCGCACCGACCTCGCGCGGGGGCGAGAGCTGATGCGGGGCCTGCGCGGGCGGCTCTCCGGTCTCGCCCAGCCCCTCTACGTCCTCGACATTCCGGGCGGGCACGGCAAGGTGCCGGCGGGACCGGACTATCTGGAGGCGCGCGTGGAGGGCTGGCGGGTCACCGATCCGAGTGGGTGCACGCATGCCTATCCGCCCAAGCCCGACGTTTCGTGAGGCGAGCTCGCCACGTCGGGCGGGGCCGGCGCGTTGACAGCGCATCGGCGCCAAGCTTTTGATGCAGCCGATCTTTCGCGATGCCGCCCGGGCGCGATCCGTCCGGCCAAGGCATCGCTGGACACCAGGGTTCTCGGGGACGTCGATGGGTGTGTTTCAGGATTTCGTCGGGCGTTTCAGCCAGACCATGACCGCCTATATCGGTGACCGCGCCCTGATGGAGGGGGCCGTCTCCGCTGCGGCCAACGTCATCCTGGCCGATTACGAGATCGACGAGGAGGAGATCGAGGCCGCGCTCGCGGGCATGCGCGCCAACCCGATCCTGGAAAAGGGCTACGACACCCTGAAGCTGGAAGCCGAATTGTTCGAGGGCATCGCCCGCGCGCGCACCCGCGCCGGGCGGGCCGAGAACCTGCGTTTCGTCTCCGCCCTCGCGGAGCGTGAGATCGACCAGCGCCGTAGCGTCTTCCTCATCGCCGCCGATGTCGCGGACCAGGCGGGCATCAGCGCCGTCGAGCACGCCGCGCTCGCCGAGATCGCGGGCGCACTCGGGGTGGACAAGGACGCGCTGCTCGCCTCCGTGGCCGGCGCCTGAAACCTAGTCGCCGACGCGATCCGTCACCAGGGTCGCGTCCTTCGCGACCTGTCGCTCGAAGCGGCGCGGCAGCAGGTTGCCGCGGGCCATCCTTCGCAGGCCCATCGTCGTTAGGATCAGCGCGATGGCGGCGAACGGACTGCCGACGATGAGGGCCGCCAGGATTTCGGAGCCGATCAGCGCGGCGAGCCCCTTCACCAGGGCAACGAACAGCATCATCAGGGCCGCGACCACGAGCACGATCGCGGTGCCGAAGCGTGCGATGAGGCCCAGGATGGCACGGATGTTCCCGTCCGTCTCCCGCCGCATCAGTTCGAGTTCCTGGCCGACGAGGTCGCCACCGTGGCGCAGGCCCTCGCTGATCAGGCTGCGCAGGCTCGTCGTCGGTCGTCCCATCGTCTGAGGCCCTCGGTGTCGGTCTGTGGGTCGCGGAAGCGCACGGCCCTGAGGCCACAACCGTGGCGGTTCGATCCCGTTCCGGCCAGACCGCGCGTCTCAGGGTGTCGCGGGCTCCGGCGTGTCGCCGATCGCCGCCGCGATGGCGTCGAGGAGCGTCGTGTCCTCCCCCGCCATCGCCTCCATGGACGCCATGCGGCCGACGACGGTGGCGGCGATGCTCTCCTCCACCGTGCCCTCCGCCAACGCGTAGTAGATCGTCGCCTGCCGGCCGTCTCGGTGGCAGCGCCCCTCGATCTGCGCGAGCTGGATCGCGCTGTGGCGTAGGTCGTGGACGATGAGGGCACGGGGTTTCTCGGCCCCCGGCATCTCGCCCTCGTGAAGCGAGATCGCCTCGGTGACGGTGAAGACCACGACGTCGAGATCGCCGGTCTGGAAGGCGAGCCGCGTCGCCTCGTTGGTTTCGCCGGATCGCGTGCCGGTGATGGCATCGGCCCGCCAGCCGGCGCCGCGCAGCGCCTCGACCAGGGCGTCCCCCGTCTCCAGGAATGCCACCGAGATCGCCACCTGTTGGCCGTCCTCGATCAGGAGGTCGGCGAAAGCACTGGTGCCGGCCACACGAAGCAGGCTCGCCTTCTGGCGAAAGCGCAGGTCTGCCGCCCATCCGGCCGGCTTGCGGGTGCTGCCGCCCGCCAGGCCCCATTCCCGCCGGAACTCCCGCCAGGTGGCGTCGTAGAGGCGGCGCTCGGCGGGGCTCAGCGCCACCGGGCTGAGTTCGCGCTGCACCTCCGGCCAGCCGGCGATATCGGCGGGGCGGCGGCGCATCCCGATCGCGCGCTCGCCCTTGAACAGGAGGTCGGCCATCACGGTGCAGTCGCGCGGGTTGGCATCCCAGGACCAGTTGGTCCAGCGCCCCTTGGCTCGTCCGATCCCGAGCCCCTGCATCAGCGCCCGGAACTCCGCCAGGGTCTCGGCCGGCTCTCCCGCCGCGTGACCGAGCAGGCGCCCGAGATAGGAGAGCTCGTGCGGCGCCTGCCCCGCCGTGGCGCTGAGATAGATCGTGAAGGCGGCGGCTTGCGCGATCTGCCGGCAGACGAGGCTCTGCTGGGCATAGGGGTTCCGGATGCGATGGCTCTCGTCGAACACCACCAGGGACCAGGCCCGCTTCGGCGTGCCGTGCTTGGCGAGCGCGTTGTTCCTGGCACGCGTCGAGCGGCGGTTGCTCGCCTGGGGGTGTGCCATCAGCGCCTTGGTGCGCTCGTAATTGGTGAGTGTGACCGCCTTCTCGCCGAGGCCGGAGAGCGCAATGGTCCGGCGCCACTGGGGCATCGCGCCTTTCGGGCAGACGATCAGAACCTCGCGCTCGGGCATCGCGGCGACCGCCCCCCAGACCGACAGCGTCTTGCCAAGCCCGGTCGTGTCGCCAAGCAGGAAACCGGGACGGCCCGCCGCACGCGCGGCCAGGATCGCCCGGCTCGCCGCGACCTGATGCGGACGCGCGATCATCTGGGCGGAGATTGGCATTTGGGCGGAGATTGGCATCAGACCGCGCATCCGAAGGCCCGCGGCCGGCATGATTCTCTTCTCGCGCACAACGTATCGCCGCCTGCACGAACTCTTTGCGGCGGCCTCATCATGTTTCGAAAACCTTGGAACTGTTCAGGTTGTGCTTTTGTTAAGGTGTCGTCCCGACGCGCGGTCGGGAGCCGCAATCGGAGAGATCGATGCCGACGCTTCCGCTATCCGCCGCGCCTCGCGCGGTGATCGCGCCCGCCTTCGTTGCGCTGATGCTCACCCTGCCGGCCCAGGCACAGAATGCCGATGGCGGCCTCTTCGACCTGCTGTTTGCCCCCGCGCGCCCGGCGCCGCAAGTGGCACCGGCCCAGCCCGTCGAGCAGGCCGAATATGGCCATGCCCGGCGCTCGATCCGTCGCGCTGTCAGCCAGTCCTACCCGGCCTATCGCCAGCGTCCGAAGATCCGCTACGCCGCCCTGCCGAAATCCGAGCCGCTCCAGATCAAGGTGACGGATCGCCAGATGCCCCTCGACATGAAGGCCGGTCCGGCTGCCGCCTTCATGAAGGACGAGACCCTTCGCCCCGGCGACATCGTAGTGATGAAGGAAGGCCCGAAGGTCTTCGTCGGGAAGACCGACGACCGCCACACGGCCCGCGACTTCGAGAGCGTCGGCCGCTCCGACTTCATCGATCGCCGCACCCGCAGCCAGCTCGCTGCGATGATGCTCCCCGTAGGCGCGATACCTGCCGACCAAGCCCGCAAAATGATGGCACGCGCCGCCAAGGTGATGCCCGCCAGCGTCGACCAGCCCATCAAGGTCGAGACCACGGCGATGCGGGTGATCAATCCCTGGACGACGGCCCGCTGATTCGCACTCGAATCACGCTGCCCGCACGGTGACGAGGAAGCCGTCGACCTCCCTGCGTAGGGCCTCAGCCTGACGCGCGAGGTCGCTGGCGGCAGCCAGGACCTGGGCCGAACCGCTTTTGGCTGATTCCGCGGCCTCGCGGACTCCGACGATGTGCCCCGAGACCGCACGGGTGCCTTCCGAGGTCAGCGCGGTGTTGCGGGCAATCTCCTGCGTCGCCGCGCCCTGTTGCTCGACGGCGGCCGAGATGTCTCCCGAGATGCGGCTGAGGCGCTGGATCACCTCCGTGATACCCGTGATCGTGGAGACCGACGCGTCCGTCGAGTGCGCGATCTCCGCGACCTTGGCGGCGATATCCTCGGTCGCACGGGCGGTCTGCGTCGCGAGGTTCTTGACCTCGGCTGCAACGACCGCGAAGCCGCGCCCCGCCTCTCCTGCCCGCGCAGCTTCGATAGTGGCGTTCAGGGCGAGCAGATTCGTCTGTCCTGCGATGCTGGTGATCAGCCCGACGATCTCGCCGATGCTGCTCGCGGCAGCAGCGAGGCGGGTCACGTCGCCCTTCATCCGGGCGGCATCACGCTCAGCCTCGTCGGCCACCGCCGCCGAACTCTCGACGCGATTGCCGATCTCGCGCACCGAGGCGCTGAGTTCCTCGGTGGCCGCCGCGACCGTGTCGGCGGTGGCGGCCGTATCTTGCGAAGCCCTGGAGACGGCGTGACTCAGGGTCGAGGTGTCGTTCGCGGCCTGCGTCAGGGCATAGGCGGCGGTCTCCAGTTGGTTGGAAGCGGCCGAGACGGCCTCCACGATGCCGCCGGCCTGCGCCTGGAAGCGGTCGGCCAGTTCCGACATCGCCTCGCGGCGGGCGGCCGCCGCACGGGCCGCCAAGCCCTCGGCTTCCGCGGAGATGCGCTGGCGCTCCGTCACGCTGTCGCGAAAATCGCTGGCCGCCGCCGCGATGGCGCGGACCTCGCGCGCGCCACCCCGGGGAATCGCCCCCGACTCCTCCCCGCGCCCGATCGCCGTGAGAGCCGCCGCGATCCGGGCGAGCGGACGCGCGATGGCCGTGCCGAACGCGAAGGCCAGCGCGCAGGACAGTGCGAGGGTGGCCACACTCGCCGAGATCCACAGCGTCGCGCCGTATTCCGCCTGCGACCGGGAAAGACCGGCGGCGGTGCCGAGGTCGGCGGTGAGCCGATCCTCAATGGCCTTCAGGCCGTCGATGCGCTGCGTGGCCAGCCCGAACCACGCCGGGGCATCGGTGAACGCCAAGGGCGTGCCCGGCGGGGAATCGAGGACGATCCGGCGCAGGCGCTCGACCTCGCGCGCGGGCGCTGCGCCTTGGGCGGCGTCGAGAAGGACTGCCTCGGCCGGGTCGGCACCGAGGCGGAACAGGGCCTCGTAGGTCGTTTGCCCCGCGAGCAGGCTGCTCAGGCGTTCGAGCCCGGCGAGATCGATTCGGCCGGCGCTGATGATCGCAGACGCCACCGCCCGCTCCTGGCCGGCGAGTTCCTTCAGGGACAGGAATGCCGAGTAAGCCGAGACGCGCGCGGCGAGGTCCACGCTCGCCGCGACCTGGGACATCTCGCGAACGAGGTCCAGCCCGCCCGCGATCACGCCCGAATACAGGGACATGTTCTGCGCCGGATTCCGCGCGAGGTCGTCGACACCCTTGCGATGCGCCGCGATGCCGTCGATCCGGGTCGCCAAGGCCGCTTGACGGCGCGCGACGGCGGGGCCGAAGGCGTCCGTGCCGTTGCCGGTGGCATCGAGGTCGAGGCGTGTCCGGGCTCCGTCCGTTCGGAGGCGCTGAGCAGCGAGCTCGGCGCGGAACTGTGTCCCCTTCGATCCGAGAAACAAGCTGGAGGCGCCACGCTCGCGCTGGGCCTCGTGCACGAACGCGCCGATCCGGCCGGCGAGACCAGCGAGGTCCTGCACTTGGACCATGCGCGCGCGCTCGCTCAAGCGATCCGAAATGGCGAGGCCGGCCACCACCGCGAAGGCGAAGCACGGCGCCAATGCAACCAAGAGGATGCGAAAGCGAAGCGAAGACAAGAAGCCAGCGGACATGAAACCGAGCCTGGGACCGATGTTGTGGGCTGGTTCTGGAGCCTCAACCGTAAAGGTCCCGTTGCTTGGCTATCTTTTGATGGTTTTTACAGCAGAGCCACAACTTTTAGGCAGAGGCCTCCCGCGCGAGGTTTCCGCGCGAGGTTTCGACGACGCCGTTGCTGCCGTGCCGTGCCGTTCGGGAAGGGATGGCCGATCGAGTTCTATCGGTGACCGACACGTTGGATAAGCCCGCCGCCTCCGGCACATCGGCAGGCGCGCCTTCCGTAGCCGTGTCCTGGATCGCGCCACTCGAAGCGGGGATCGTCCGCGAGCCGTGAGGAGCGCACGCGGTCACACGGGCGAGGACATCCGAATGCTTCGTGCCGTTGCTTCCGGACGGCACGATGTTGAGTGTGTACGCTTTTTGTTCTAGTTGGGGATGTGATATGCGCGATACGCGCCTTGCCCCATGGGGGCACCCGCCCGACATGGCGTCGGGGTGGAGACGGGCGAGCCCAGCCCCGCCCAGGCCCGCAGACTTGCCGAAGAGACCCCATGGCCAAAGCCAAAGCCGCCGCCAAGAAGTCGCAAGCCGAGGCCGAGCGCGTCGAGGCCAAGATCGAGGCGTTGTTCGAGGGGGCGCGCGACCAGCGGGTGATCTCGGTGCGCGGCGCGCGCGAGCACAACCTCAAGAACATCGACCTGACGATTCCCCGCGACCGTCTCGTGGTCTTCACCGGGCTTTCCGGGTCCGGCAAGTCGTCGCTCGCCTTCGACACGATCTACGCGGAAGGGCAGCGCCGCTACGTCGAGTCGCTCTCGGCCTATGCCCGCCAGTTCCTCGAGATGATGTCGAAGCCCGATGTCGACCAGATCGACGGGCTCTCGCCGGCGATCTCCATCGAGCAGAAGACCACATCGAAGAACCCGCGCTCCACGGTGGGCACCGTCACCGAGATCTACGATTACATGCGCCTGCTCTGGGCGCGGGTCGGCATCCCCTACTCGCCCGCCACCGGCCTGCCCATCGAGAGCCAGACCGTGAGCCAGATGGTGGACCGGGTGCTGGCGCTTCCGGAGAAGAGCCGGCTCTATCTGCTGGCCCCGGTGGTTCGCGGCCGTAAGGGCGAGTACCGAAAGGAGATCGCCGAGTTCCAGAAGAAGGGCTTCCAGCGCCTGCGCATCGACGGGGAATATTACCCCATCGACGACGCGCCGAAGCTCGACAAGAAGCTCAAGCACGACATCGACGTGGTGGTGGACCGGATCGTGGTGCGCGCCGACATCGCCGCGCGGCTTGCCGATTCCTTCGAGACGGCCCTCGAACTCGCCGATGGCATCGCGGTCATCGAATTCGCGGATACGCCGGAGGGCGAGACGCCGCGCGAGCCTGTGACCTTCTCGTCGCGCTTCGCCTGTCCGGTCTCTGGCTTCACCATCGCGGAAATCGAGCCGCGCTTGTTCTCTTTCAACAACCCGTTCGGCGCCTGCCCGACCTGCGGCGGCATCGGCCACGAGATGCGGATCGACCCCGAACTCGTGATCTCGGACGCCAAGCTCAGCCTGAAGCGGGGCGTCGTCGGCCCCTGGGCGAAATCGACTTCGCCCTATTACGGCCAGACCCTCGATGCGCTGGCCCGGCACTACGGCTTCAAGACCACCGTCGCTTGGGCCGATCTGCCGGCCAAGGCGCGGGAGGTGGTGCTCTACGGGACGAAGCACGAGAGCGTGCGTTTCGCCTACGACGACGGCATGCGCGCCTACGAGGTCGCCAAGCCTTTCGAGGGCGTGATCCCGAACCTGGAGCGCCGCTACAAGGAGACCGAGAGCGACACCTCCCGCGAGGAGATCGCCCGCTTCATGAGCGAGACGCCCTGCGCCAGTTGCGGCGGCAAGCGCCTGAAGCTGGAGGCGCTCTCGGTGAAGGTCGCCATGCACGATGTCGGCGCGATCACCGCTCTGTCGGTGCGCGACGCCCACGCCTGGTTCTCGAACCTGCCGGGCAAGCTCACGGATAAGCAGAACGAGATCGCGTTCCGGATCCTCAAGGAGATTCGCGACCGCCTGACCTTCCTCATCGATGTCGGGCTCGAATACCTCACCCTGGCGCGGGGCTCGGGCTCGCTGTCCGGCGGCGAGAGCCAGCGCATCAGGCTCGCCTCGCAGATCGGCTCCGGCCTCACGGGCGTGCTGTACGTGCTCGACGAGCCCTCGATCGGCCTGCACCAGCGCGACAACGAGCGCCTGCTCGGGACGCTCAAGCGACTGCGGGATCTCGGCAACTCGGTGATCGTGGTAGAGCACGACGAAGACGCGATCCTGCAGGCCGATTACGTGGTCGATGTCGGCCCGGGTGCGGGCATCCACGGCGGCCGGATCATCGCGCAGGGCACGCCCGCGGAAGTGCTGGCGAACCCGGCGTCGCTCACGGCGAAGTATCTCACCGGCGAGATGAGCGTGCGGGTGCCCACCGCGCGCCGCAAGGGCCGCAAGGGCAAGCTCAGCCTCGTGGGCGCGCGCGGCAACAACCTCAAGAACGTCTCGGTGGAGATCCCGCTGGGGACCTTCACCTGCATCTCCGGCGTCTCGGGGGGCGGCAAGTCCACCCTGATCATCGACACGCTCTACAAGGCGGTGGCGAAATCCCTGAACGGGGCTCTCGAACACCCGGCGCCCTACGAGCGCCTGGACGGTCTGGAGCACCTCGACAAGGTCATCGACATCGACCAGTCGCCGATCGGGCGCACCCCCCGCTCGAACCCCGCCACCTACACGGGCGCCTTCACGCCGATCCGCGACTGGTTCGCGGGGCTCCCCGAGGCCAAGGCGCGCGGCTACCAGGCCGGGCGGTTCTCCTTCAACGTCAAGGGCGGGCGCTGCGAGGCCTGCTCGGGCGATGGCGTCATCAAGATCGAGATGCACTTCCTGCCGGACGTCTACGTCACCTGCGACGTCTGCAAGGGACGGCGCTACGACCGCGAGACACTGGAGGTGAAGTATCGCGACCGTTCCATCGCCGACGTCCTCGACATGACGGTCGAGGAGGCGGCCGACCTGTTCAAGGCGGTGCCGAGCATCCGCGAGAAGATGGAGACCCTCGCCCGCGTCGGCCTCGGCTACGTCAAGGTCGGCCAGCAGGCCACCACCCTGTCGGGCGGCGAGGCACAGCGGGTGAAGCTCTCGAAAGAGCTTTCGAAGCGCGCCACGGGCCGCACTCTCTACATCCTCGACGAGCCGACCACCGGGCTACACTTCCACGACGTCGCAAAGCTCATGGAGGTGCTCCACGAGCTCGTGGACCAGGGCAACACGGTGGTGGTGATCGAGCACAACCTCGAGGTCATCAAGACCGCCGACTGGGTCATCGACATGGGGCCGGAGGGTGGTGACGGTGGTGGCGTCGTGGTGGCCGAGGGCACTCCGGAGCAGATCGCGAAATCCCGGGCGAGCCACACCGGACGCTTCCTGCGGGACGTCCTCGCGCGCCGGCCGGCCTCCGTGCCGAAGGGCCGCGAAGCCGCCGAATAGTCGGGACGGGTACGATCCCGGCCGACCCGGCGCTGCGATTCGGCCTATGGCCGCTTTTGCACCGCACCCAGACACGCTCCGACCGTCGTGATCCCGCGGTGGGGAGGGTACCCTCTGCGCATTGGCCAGGGGAGCCTTGCCGGTTCGTCCCGTCGATCCGAGCCTCCCGCAACAGCTTGAGCATTCAGCGCTATTCTGCCGTTAGCGGCCGTCGCTCGAGGCTTGTTCCGCCCGGGAACCTGCTCAAATAGTTAACAAATCCTTCCGCTGCGCTGCCCCCAAATTGCGGCTTTTGCGCAACGGTGAGATCCGAACTGCCCCGTTTCCAAGCATTCCGCTGTCCTTCCGCTGCGTCCTGTAGAATAGTTCTCGTCGTTGAGACTTGAGACGCCGCCGCAAGAGGGGGCCCCCGGACAGACTGCAAACAAGCCGCGCTGAAGCGGCGGATCGGCAGAATGGTTCGGATGGCTGCGTGGCGGACACCTGAAATCCTTGGGAAGGACGAACTAAGATGACCAAGAACTGGCTCGTTGCCGGAGCGCTCGCGCTCACCGCTAGCATGACCGCCACGGCTTCATACGCTCAGAGCACAACTGTTCCCGGTGAGCAGGTCGGCCTCGCCACTGGCGCTCCGCTGCCCGAGGGCATCTATGCGCTTACCACCTTCGACTATCAGAATCGCGATCGGCCGTCGGCCGTCGACGCTGGCGTCAACGTCCCGGTTCTGGTCTGGTCGACCCCGTTTGTGCCGTTCGGCGGCCGCGTCGAGCTGCTCGTCGCTCCCCCGACCGTGTTCGTGTTCGGCAAGGACCGGGGCGGCAATGGCATTCGGGATCTGTCCTTCAATGTCGGCACCTTCGTCGGCGGCATCTGGGCGTTTG